>JAUICS010000334.1 GCA_030427765.1 Alphaproteobacteria bacterium | reverse complement strand
GCATAACGGGACGATGACGTTCGCCGTCCTCACCAATGTAATGCGCATCAAGACGTTCTGGAAGAACGAAGTCAAGTTGTAGGGTACCGCATTGCCATGTCCGGCCGATCGCATCAGTTAAATGGAATTCCAGTTTAGGCCCATAAAATGCACCCTCACCCGGTTCGATTGAATACTGAAGTCCGGCAGCCTTAAGCGCATCTTCTAACCCGTTTTCGGCGCGGTCCCATACATCATCCGATCCCGCACGTTTTTCCGGACGGGTTGCCAATTTCACTTCGATGTCATTAAATCCAAGATCATCATAAACGGCTTCAAGCAACTTACAGAACGATACGCTTTCTTCCGTAATTTGATCTTCGCGACAGAATATATGGGCATCGTCCTGCGTCATCTGACGCACACGCATCAAGCCATGCAGTGCGCCATGCGCCTCATTACGGTGACAACATCCGAATTCCGCCATACGGATCGGCAGGTCACGGTATGATGTAATCCCCTGTTTGAAAATCTGGACATGGGCCGGACAGTTCATTGGCTTCAGCGCAAGAACCTCTTCTTTATTTTCATCATGTTTTACATGTGCGGTCAGCATGTTGTCATGGAATTTTTCCCAGTGACCGGAATCTTCCCAGAGTTTACGGTCAATTAATTGCGGTGTTTTCACTTCAACATAATTTGCGTCCTTCAAGCGGCGGCGAATATATTGTTCCATTTCCTGCCAGATCACATATCCCTTTGGATGCCAGAAGACGGAGCCAAGCGCCTCCTCCTGAAAATGGAACAGCCCCATTTCTTTACCAAGTTTGCGGTGATCACGTTTTTCCGCTTCCTCAATACGATGGATGTACTGGTCAAGCTCTTCCTGTGTCCGCCATGCGGTTCCGTATATTCGTGTCAGCATTTGACGATTTGAATCCCCGCGCCAGTACGCCCCGGCGACACTCATCAATTTAAACGCCTTACCAATTTGTTTTGTTGATGGCATATGCGGGCCCCGGCATAAATCCAGCCACTCACCCTGACGGTAAATGGAGATTGTTTCCGATTCCGGCAGATCTTCGATCAATTCCGCTTTGAAATTTTCGCCTTTATCCTTGAAGAATTTAATCGCTTCATCACGGTCCCATTCCTCACGCTCGAACGCCGCACCGCGGTCGATAATTTCGGCCATCTTTTTTTCAATCTCAACCAGATCTTCTGTCGAGAATGGTTTATTGCGGAAGAAATCGTAATAAAAACCATCTTTAATCGCCGGACCGATTGTCACCTGCGTTCCGGGGAAAAGCTCTTGTACAGCTTCCGCCATTACATGGGCAGCGTCATGGCGGATCATTTCCAGCGATTCATCATCTTTTTTCGTGATAATACGCACGGTGCAATTGTCATTGATCAGGCGCGTTAAATCACGAACTTCCCCATCAATTTCAACGGCGATTGCCGCCTTTGCCAAAGACTTTGCAATACTTTCGGCAAATTCAAAACCTGTTATACCCTGATTAACCTCCCGAACCGATCCGTCGGGAAGTGTAATTGAAATATTATTTTCCATTTTTTCCTGCGCGTTACTCATAACACCCTGTTTATCAAAAGATTCATGGAAAAACCAGAAGATTTGTTTCACTTTCTATTCAAAGGACGCGTTCTGAAAACAACGCTTGTATATTTTGCCGGTTATCCAAATCCATCACACAAACTACTGAATATACTAACTTTTTTATTTTTATTATTTTTTTTAATACAAAAAATTAAATTTTATGAAAAAAATATATTGAAATTATAGATATTACATGTTAAAAAAACACACAATTATTATTTAACATAATAAATTGAGGGCTGTAAGATGACACATTCACAAAGAAAAAAAACTATAGAGGGTTATAACAGAGCACTTAGAGACCACATGGGAACACTAATTGCTGCAGATGAATATAATACTCTTGTTCGTTTCAATAAGTCGGCATATTTCTATGAGAGTGATATTGCTAATCATAAGCTAACACGTGCTGTCACTATCCCCCTTGGATATATATGCGCAGGACTTTTGGCATTAGGTGTATATTTTGGAATATCAGAGAATATTACTCTAAGTGATTTAGGAATCGGCTTATCGTTTGCAACGGCTATTGGCGCAACAATCGCAAGTATTGTTGCTGCAACTGGAATACAAATGCATTGGACAGAAGATACTTATATACCTAAGCGAGATGCCACACTTAAATCCTTTTTCGAAAGCGCGAGAGACATAGTATCTAAAAGTAATCATAATTTAAAATTTGTTACACCAGACGGTATACATCATACAGGTGTCGACTTTCCAGAGTGGCAGATATCATCGCTATCCGTTTCTACAAATCCTGTTTCGATACGTATACCTAAATGAAATTTTAATCATTAACGCATATAATTTATAAAAATAGAGGGCAAAAAAATGTTTGGAATAACACTTTTCAGTAGGGAGGCAGCAGAGGGAAAACCGCATAAAAGTGAATCCATAGCGGCATATATGGAACGCTCGGCA
>JAUICS010000333.1 GCA_030427765.1 Alphaproteobacteria bacterium | reverse complement strand
ACTGTTCCGCCTGTTCCATACGCCGCATTGGCACAAGATGTGGAAATGGAAGTTAAAAATTCATTGGAAATGAGCCCGACAATCCATATTGCCGAGGCCGATATCGATGTGGCGATGGCCGAATATGAAGGCACGCAGTCAACATTTTATCCGCAGTTTGATTTGGAATTATCCGCTCGTGATGGAGAAAATCTAAGCGGTGTTGAAGGAACAAACCGTAGCGCGGCAGCATTGGTTCTGATGAACTGGAACCTGTATCGTGGTGGTGAGGATACGGCCCGTAAAAAAGAATTTATGTACAGACATGCGCAGGCAAAAGAAACCCGTGCGGTAACATCACGTGATATTGAAAATGATGTACGTCAAACATGGGCGCGTATGGTTGCAGCACGTGAACGTGCGGTCGAGTTTGAGGAGCAGGCGCGTGCCAATTCCCGTCTTGTTGAGGCGTATTTTGATCAGTTTAATCTCGATAGACGTACACTTTTGGACGTTCTGGACTCACAAAACGAATTATTTGTATCACGCAGTAACGTGATTAATGAAAAGACAGTAGAAAAATTTTCTGCGTACTCACTTTTAGCGCTAAAAGGTCAGCTTTTCCCAACGTTACAGATACCATATCCAGAGAAACCTGAGTGATTACACAGCAAGTTTCTCGATAATATTTCGTTTTAGATATTTTCATTTTGCTTCACTGCCTTTATTGTATGCCTAAATAAAGGTCGTGAGTGATGGCGGAAAATAAAAAAAATACATCCAAAGAATCTACTGATAACACTGCAAAAAAGCCCGCTAAGACGGAGCAGCTTAAAGGCAAGTTTTCAGACTCAAAAGAAGCTGATATTGCGGCTGATGAAAATATATCCGCATCCGATCAGGATGATAGCATCAGCCCGTCTGAAATGTCCGAGGACAGATGGCCGCTTGAGGCAAGCCGCGTTGCCATTCAAAGTCCGCTTATCTCCTGTTTAAAACACATTGCCGGCCATTATGGTCGCCGTACAAGTGAAGGCGCACTAACCGCAGGTCTTCCAATTCCCAAGACAGGTATTACGCCGACATTGTTTTCACGCGCCGCCGGACGCGCGAACATGGAGGCGAATTTAGCACAAAAATCGTTAGAGGCGATTGCGATTACACCGAATCTTCCATGTATTCTGGTCCTTGATGAGGGGCAGGCATGTATTGTGTGGAGTGTCGAAGTCCGTAAAGATAAGCTAGATGGCTCCAGTAACTCTAGTTTAGCGCAAACCGCACGTTTTAGTGTTTATTTTCCGGAAACAAAGGAAGAAATCCAAAAGATTGGGTTTCAAAAACTGGAACGTCTTTATACGGGGTACGCCTATTATCTTCGTCCCGTTGCTCGTGTTGATGACCGCGCCGGTCCTGGTGAAATTGATAATGCCAAAGACTGGTTTAAGGGCGCATTACTCGACAATAAAAAGATTTATAAAGAAGTTGTTCTTGCGGCAATTTTCATTAACTTGCTCGCGCTGGCCAGTCCTCTGTTCATCATGAATGTTTATGACCGGGTGATTCCGAACAATGCGCAGGAAACGTTATGGGTCCTCGTTATCGGGGTTCTTTCTGCATTCGTGTTTGATTTTATATTGAAAAATCTGCGGGCTCATTTCCTTGATCACGCGGGAAAGAAAGCGGATAACAAAATTTCGGCGGCGTTATTCGAACAATTGATGGGTATGAAAATGTCTGCCCGTCCTGACAGTGCCGGTGTCATGGCCAGTCATATGCGGGAATTTGAAACCCTGCGGGACTTTTTCACATCCGCTACATTGGTGACGTTAATCGACCTGCCGTTTGCGTTTTTGTTTATCCTTCTTATTGCTGTAATTGGGGGGCCGATTGCCGTGGTTCCGGCATGTACGGTGCCTATTATCCTTCTGACCGGTTTCATTTTGCAGAAACCGCTTGAGAAGATTACCAAGGAATCAATGCGTGAAGCTGCACTTAAGAATGCGCATTTGTTTGAGGCGATTACCGGTCTCGAAACGGTTAAAATTCAGGCGTCCGAAGGGCATACCCAGCGAAAATGGGAAGAACTGACGGAGAAGGCATCCCGTACATCGGTGAAGGCAAGGCGCGTATCTGCATTCGCACAGAACTTCACCGCGTTCGTGCAGCAAGTCTCCGGTATTATGATCATTGTTGTTGGTTTTTACCTTATCCTTCAAGGATGGGTGACAATGGGAGCCTTGATTGCATGTGTGATTTTGAACGGCCGTATTATGGCGCCACTTGCGCAAATATCCGGCTTACTTACACGTTTTAACCAGTCACGTCAGGCACTTACCCAGCTTGATGAAGTCATGAAAAAACCGGTCGAACGTCCGGCGGGAAAACACTTCATCCCGATTACGCATATTGATGGTGCGGTTGAATTCCGTGATGTGATATTCCGTTATCCGACACAAACGGTTCCGGCATTAAGCAACCTGAACTTCATTGTTCCGGCGGGTGAAAAGGTCGGAATTATTGGTGCTGTCGGTTCCGGTAAGACA
>JAUICS010000011.1 GCA_030427765.1 Alphaproteobacteria bacterium | reverse complement strand
TTTCGGTGTCATCTGCATTATCGTCATTATTATCATCCGCATCGGCGTTTGCGGCATCGTTGGCCTGCCGTTCCCCATCCGGGTTGTTAGCATTTTGTGGGTCGCCTGCATCCTGATTTTGTTGATTTTCCCCGCGTGTGTCCTCGTTGCGATCATCACCATCGTTATTGGTGTCATTGCCGTTATCGCCATTGTCATTGTTATTAACGGCGTCGTCGATAGTTGAGAAAAAGTCCGGGTTAACAGAACGGATGCTTTGGAAGTTTTGGCTGATCTGCACAGGATCAATTTGACCCAAATTAATGATTTCCCCGCCGAAACTAGGTATCTGAACGGTTTGATAGGCATTTGTCATGGTGATTTTCTGGAATCCGTTATCAATGACAATTCCGCCTTCGGTAACCGTAAATTGCTTGGTATTCATATCACCAAGAACGGTTGTTCCACGAATACCAATCGTTCCAACCGGCGTGTCAATATTTACTTGATCCGGATCGGCCTGACCGATAAGGCCGGATGTATACACGAATAAACCTTTCAGGAAGGAAAAGTTTGATGTGCCGGCACTTTGCTGCGGGTCATAAACATATTCGTCAATTGCCAATTGGGCATCTTCAGAAATACTGAATGTCGATTGGTCACTGAATTCAATGTTTAGCGCACCGTTTGAGCTTGTCTTGATAACATCGCCTTCAAAAATGCGTGAGCCAACTGTTAATTCCTCTGTTGAACCATCTTCGCGTGTGACTGTGGCACTTCCTGTAATTTCGTTAACGGAGCCAACCGGGCTGATATCACTTCGACCAAATCCTTGTGCAAAAACACTTTCGCCTCCGCGGTCAAGAAAGGAGTCCACGAGGTTTGGGGTAAGGACAAGACCATCTCCGCCACTTAACACAGGCGGCTCAGACATCAGAAAGTAGTCTTCAATGATGACTTGCTGACCGTCTGCATTTGTCAGTATAAGGTCGTGGCCTTCACGGGAATAATCACCGTTATCAATGAATTCGGAATTCGGAATTTTAACGAACCCGCTGTCGCTTACCGCGGTATCATCAAGTTTAATGGTAAATGTATTGTTTTCTGTGTTATTTGAATGTGCGCCGTTTTGACCCAGCTCGTCATCTAGAAATTTCATTTTTTAGCCCAAACCTATTGTCGACATTTATAAGTACGTCTTCCAATTTTATAAAAAGAACTTAAAGAATTAGTTATGTTTCGCTAAAATTTTATCTATTTTAGGAGCCATAAAATTAGTATCTATATATTAATAAATTGATACTATTTCAGTGTCTTATGGATTTTTATCAATGTGATATATTAGGAATGTTATTTGCCGCCACTGACAAATTCCGCGACTTTCTTTTCAGGAATTGGCTTCGAAAAGTAATAACCTTGAGCCATGTCACAATTCAGTTCTTTTAGGATTTTTGCTTCGTTTTCGTTTTCAACCCCTTCTGCAATAACCTTCATATCAATACTTTTGCCGAGGGCGATAATCGACTTAATCAATTCCATACTGTTTTTTTCTAGCGTCATCTGCTGAACAAAGCTGCGGTCAATTTTAAGGAAGTCGATAGGGAAGTAGTGAAGGTAGCTAAGGGATGAATACCCGGTACCAAAATCATCAATGGCTACTTTGAAGCCAGCCTTACGGCATTGGGTCAATGTATTTTTGGCCACTTCCGGTTGTTTCATCAAAATGCTTTCTGTGATTTCTAAATACAGTTGTTGCGGCTTTACATCGAATTTTTTGATGGTGTTGCTAAGGTAAGAAAAGAAATCAGGATGCGAAAAGTCGATTTCGGAGAAGTTAATCGCAACCGCGGCTGTTTTTGGTAATCCCTTGAGTTTAGGGAAGGAATTCACAAAACCACATGCGGTTTTAATAGCCCACTGACTGGCGCGAACGATTAATCCACTTTCTTCCGCAACCGGAATGAATATATATGGTGGGATATATGATCCGTCCTCTTGCGGCCATCGCATCAGTGCCTCAAACCCGTGGATTTTGCCTTTTTGCAAATTCATAATGGGCTGATAATGAAGCTCCATTTGATTGTTGGAAATGGCACGATCTAGTGAATTTGCCATTTTCAGGGATTCAACGGCCTCACTGTCATGCAGGTATTTCTTTTCAAGGTCCTCCGGTGGCGGGAAGGCTTTTGGATCAACAAAAATCTGCGCGCGGGTGATGGTGTCACGGTATCGCAGCAGGATAACGCGCATAATCATTTGCAAGATGGGATCAACATTATTCAGGCGGCTAGTGAAGTTTTCACGGCTGATCACCAGCATTTTGCAAGGTTCAACGGCCTTAACCGTTGCTGTGCGCGGCGCATCGTCAACGATGGCCATTTCACCGATGATGCTTCCGGCGCTTCTATAACCCAGATGTTGATCCGTTCCGTCTTGTTTTGTCAGGATGATTTCAACTTTGCCTTCTTCAATAATATACGCGTTATCGCCTTTATCGCCCTGTTTAACGATAACTTGCCCTTTACGGAAGTTTTGATAGTTATTGTTTTGGCTTTTCGCTTGTTTCGGCATGTTGGTGTAAGAGTATTCGAGGTCGTTAACACACTATAATAAACCGAAATGATGTTAATAAAAAGTATACAGAAAGTTATCTCTCAATTTTTTCAAGTTATTGCCGTAATTTCGAACAAAAAAGAGAATCTACTATTTTTATTTTTTGTTAAACTGTTATGCTTGATAGTTAAGAAGTAATATTCCACTTCGAATTAATCATGATCACTGTCCTTATTATATATCTTGCATTTCGACTAAAACAATTTGTGTGTGACTTTTTGCTCCAGACAAGTTGGATGGCTTATAGTAAAGGTCTTAAAGGGATTGAAGGGTATAAACCTCTTTTTGCACATACCGCAATTCATGCACTTGCAACAACTGCAATTGTCTTGTTCTTTGCGCCTGGGTTATGGTGGCTTGGTGTAGTGGATTTTGTTATCCATTCGGTTATTGACCGCCTGAAGGGACGTTTGACAGATGCAAATCAATGGAAGCCGGACCAGCGTGTGTTCTGGATTGCATATGGTTTTGATCAGGAAGCGCATAATATTACACATTTAATTTATGTTATCATGCTTGCCGAATACATGGATATAATCGGTACGTCGCTCTTTTTCTAACATCCGTTACGTTTTCTTGTCATATATTGCTTGACATTTTTTGGGACATCAGTAAAACTTTCTTCTTCAAAAGGAAGGTTTGATATGAAAGTTGCAAATTCATTAAAAACGTTGAAAAAACGTCACCGTGCTTGCCGCGTAATCCGCCGCAGAGGACGTGTATACGTTATCAATAAGCAAGACCCACGCTTCAAGGCTCGCCAAGGTTAATTCACGTTAATTCACGTTAATTCTGGCGATTCTTAGCCTTGTTTTTTTATATGGCCCGTTTTCGGGCACAAGTTTCTATACATATCTTTGAAATCTTTCTTGCAAAGGCTACATTTTTAGTCTGTATTAGGACTAACCTCGAACATTTAGGAAAGATTTAGCGCATGTTTTCAAAACTATTTGGCTTTTTATCTGCTGACATGGCCATTGACCTCGGAACGGCAAATACATTGGCGTATGTTAAAGATCGCGGAATTGTTTTGAATGAACCATCTGTTGTCGCGATTACAATGGTAGGTGGAAAGAAACAGGTTCTGGCCGTTGGGAATGAGGCAAAGCAAATGCTTGGCCGTACACCGGGTAACATTGTGGCCATTCGTCCGTTGCGTGATGGTGTTATTGCAGATTTCGAGGTAACGGAAGCGATGATCAAGCACTTCATCCGCAAAGTCCATAACCGCCGTAGTTTTGTGTCACCAAAAATGGTGATTTGTGTGCCATCGGGGTCAACGGCCGTTGAACGACGCGCCATTCAGGAATCTGCGGAGAGTGCAGGGGCATCACAAGTTGAGTTGATTGAAGAGCCAATGGCTGCCGCAATCGGTGCTGGCCTTCCGGTGACGGAGCCGACAGGGTCCATGGTTGTTGATATTGGTGGCGGTAGGACTGAGGTAGCCGTTATATCACTTGGCGGTATTGTGTATGCACGTTCCGTGCGTGTAGGTGGTGATAAAATGGATGAAGCGATTATTGGTTATATTCGACGCGTTCATAACCTTCTTATCGGCGAAAGTACCGCTGAACGAATCAAAAAAGAAATTGGGTCTGCATGCCCTCCGGGTGATGGTGAAGGTCGACAAATGGAAATCAAGGGGCGTGATCTTATGAACGGTGTCCCAAAAGAAATTGTTATTACAGAACGTCAGGTTGTGGAAAGCCTTTCCGAGCCGGTTGGCCAGATTGTCGAGGCGGTGAAAGTTGCGCTTGAGCACACTGCGCCCGAGCTTGCGGCCGATATCGTTGAAAAGGGAATTGTGCTTACGGGCGGTGGTGCACTTCTGTCCAATCTTGATTTTGTTTTGCGTCACTCTACCGGTTTGGCGGTTACGATTGCCGATGACCCGCTGACATGTGTGGCGCTGGGTACCGGACATGCCTTGGCCGAAATCAACCGTATGAACAGTATTCTGATCGGCACATACTGATTTTGTTCAGATTTTGACGTTGTTCACAGGCGCTTGTGAAAATATCCTGAAATCCTGTTGATTTTATTCACAATGCGGGGCATTAACTCTTTGCAGCATATTGTTTTCGCGCACTTTTTATATAAAGATTAAAGTGTAGTTAATACTTTCTCTGTAAGATTTAAATTACACGATATTGGGTATCAGGCTTTGAGACAACGAGGAATGAAACGTTCTATTTCTGGAACATTACCATCGCCAAACATCATGGCGGCTATGGGTGTTCGTTATTCGACCTACGCATTCCTTCTTTTATCCGCAATTTTGATGTTTGCTTCGAGCTTTCAGCCGCGCGTGGCCGAAACGGTTAAAATTACCGTGACCGATGTATTGTCACCGGTTGTGCAGGCCATTTCATATCCCATTATGCAGGTGACAGAGGTCGCAACCGCCGTATCAAATTTAACTGCGCTGCGCGAAGAAAATTTAAGACTGACGATTGAAAATGAAAAATTGCGCCAGTGGTATACGCAGGCACTGTTTCTTCAGGATGAAAATCAGAATTTAAAACACCTGCTTAATTTGCAGATTGATGACAGATTAAGTTTTGTAACTGGTCAGGTGTTAACCGATACCGGTCTTGCTTACGTGAAATCGATTCTTGTTTTATCAGGCAAAAGTGACGGTATTGGTAAGGGGGATGCGGCTTTATCCGGTGATGGTCTTATTGGGCGTGTTGAAAAGGTCGGACGTAATGTATCCCGTGTCTTACTGGTTAATGACGTGAACTCACGCGTGCCGGTTGTAATAAGCGGTACAAATTACAATGCGATTATGAAGGGAACGAACACGGAATTTCCGCTTCTTACCCATATTACCGAAAACGCAGACGTTCAGATCGGCACAGAAATTGTAACATCCGGTCTTGGCGGTGTGTTTCCAACGGGGCTTCCGGTTGGTAAAGTGTCTTTGGATGATAACGGACAATACATTGTTCGTCTTTACACCGACTTCAACAAACTGAATTATGTACGTCTGGTTCAACGTCCGATTGATCCGAACTTGATCCTTGGCGATCTTTAGGCGGAAATCTGCATAATTTGCGGTTTTTTTACAAACAGACTTCCTCATTTTCCTTTGGCGATATAGATTAATTCACATACCTAAATCTTGTCGAAGCAGTAGATATTTAATGGCATGAAGACATTTGTCGGTTTAAACGATCCGTCAGAAATTGCGTCACGGTTTTTCCGGTTTGGAATTGCCGTAATTGTGCTGGCCTTTCTGGTTGTTTTAAATATTGTGCCTTATTTTCTGGATGGCATGACCGGTATTAAGCCCGACTTGTTTCTAATTGCACTTTTTTACTGGGCCACCCACAGACCATCACTCGTCCCGTTATGGGCTACGTTTATTGTTGGGCTTATATTTGATTCGTTTTCCGGATTGCCGCTTGGTCTTAGCTCCTTCGTATTCATCCTTATTCGCAAAATTGTGACAAGTCAGCGAAATGTACTGCTCGGTCAATCACATTTGGTATTCTGGGCGGCGTTTTCCTTTGTATGCCTGATCATGAATGCGGTTAAGCTAGGTGTCTTTTGGTTGCTTGCGGGGTATTTGCCGGAACTTGAAAACATCGTATTCAGTGTCCTTCTGACGATTGCGGTTTTTCCGTCTGTTATTATGCTTCTCATTCTAACCCACAGGTACTTGCCGCTTTCGGATGGGGAAGGGTAAGTGCGCAGTATGTATAACACGCTGGATTCAGAAAATTCCCATAAACTTACGCGCCGAGCATTTTTAATCGGCGGATTTCAATTAATCGGCCTTGCCGGATTGGGCGCTCGCTTGGGGTGGCTTCAGGTTGTGCATGGGGAGCAGTATAAAACCCTTGCTGATAAAAACCGGATTAACGTACGTATTATTCCGCCGCAACGTGGACAGATTCTGGATTTGAATGGCCTGCCGCTGGCGGTGAATAAACAGAAATATCAGGTGTTTATCGTTCCGGAACAAACGGATGATATTCGTAAAGTATTATTCTCACTGTCCAAATTGATTGATCTGTCAGATCCCGAAATTGAATCGGTTCTGAAACGGGTTAAGGAAAAACCGTCATATTTCCCGATCCAGATTAAGGATAATCTGACCCGTCAGGAATTATCGATCATCGAGGTGAATATACCCGATCTTCCGGGTATTCTAACCGACATTGGATATTTCCGGAATTACCCGATCGAAAATGCAGGCTCACACATTATTGGTTATGTGGGGGAGGTTAGTAAATCAGACATTACACATGATCCGGCCCTGAACATTCCGGGATTTAAAATCGGTAAGGTCGGAATTGAGAAGGCCTATGACGAGACTCTGCGCGGACGTGCCGGTCGAGCGGAGGTTGAGGTCAATGTCGTTGGCCGTGAAATTCGCGAACTGAATAAACAACCGGCACAGACCGGCGATAATCTTGAGTTAAGTCTGGACCGCGATCTTCAGACATTCACGTATGAACGATTGCGTGAGTCGGTAAGTGCCTCAGCGGTGGTGATGGATGCATTTAGCGGTGCAATTTATGCGCTGGCGTCATTCCCGTCATATGATCCGAAGATATTCGGTCAGGGTTTGTCGACGAAACAATGGGATGAACTGGTTAATGATGTCAATAAACCACTGACGAATAAGGCCATTGCCGGTCAATATCCACCCGGCTCTACCTTCAAAATGGTAACGGCGCTGGCGGCATTGAAAAAAGGGATTATTGATGCCGGTACAACGTTCTTTTGTCCGGGGTCATTCAAGTTAGGGCGCGATACATTCCATTGCTGGAAAAAAGAAGGGCACGGCAGTGTTAATTTATTTTCCGCGCTGGAACAATCTTGCGATACTTATTTTTATAATCTGGCGACACAGCTTAAAATTGATGACATTGCTGAAGTTGCGGAAGAATTCGGGCTTGGTCAGAAATTGGGTTTTGAGCTTACGGAAGAGCGTCCGGGGCTTGTGCCAACATCGGAATGGAAGTATGGGCGTTTTGGTGAACGTTGGGCACCTGGCGAAACGGTTGTGGCCAGTATCGGGCAGGGATATTTACTGACAACCCCGTTGCAACTGGCCTTAATGACCGCACGTATTGTAAATGGCGGGCAGGCCGTGAGCCCATGGATTACATTGAAACAAGGTCGTGAATTCGTATCTTCCGGCATTGAAAAAATGAATATCAATATTCATCATTTGAACCTTGTAAAATACGGCATGGACCGTGTTGTAACCGGTGAAAGCGGAACGGCACGCGGTTCAAGTATTTACGAAGTTGGCATGCAAATGGGCGGAAAAACCGGTACGGCGCAGGTACGGCGTATTACGAAGGCGGAACGCGCGGCAGGTGTCAAAAACGAGGAACTGGCGCGAAAATACAGGCACCATGCCCTTTATGTTGGTTACGCACCGCAGCAGGACCCGCGTTACGTATGTGCGGTTGTCGTTGAGCATGGTGGTAGCGGCTCGAAAGCGGCGGCACCAGTGGCGAGGGATTTACTGCTTCAGGCGCAAAAAATCAATCCGGCCATAAAACTGCAAGAACGTCTGTCGGCAGGGCAATCGGTTTCGATAGATACGTTATAGGGATAAAGAATGTTACAGCGCGCAACACATATATCCAGTGATATGCCGATATGGCAGAAGTTTATTAATCTGAACTGGGGGCTTGTTCTCTTGATCCTGATGATCGCGGGAATAGGAGTGATGGCATTGTATTCTGCGGCGAATGGGAGTTTTGAGCCGTGGGCGATCCGTCAGATTAAACGTATCGTAATCTGCACACTTGGCATGCTTATTATCGCGATGATTGATTTACGGTTTTTGCACCGGCTGGCTTATATCCCGTTTTTGGCCTGCGTTATTCTTCTTTTGTGTGTGGAATTTATCGGGCAAGTCGGAATGGGTGCGCAGCGATGGATTGATATTGGCGGGATTCAACTTCAGCCTTCGGAGCTTACCAAAATTGCATTGATCGTCGTGCTCGCACGTTATTTTCACGCAATCGGTGAGGAAAACGCCAAAAACATTCTTATGCTTATTTTTCCAACAATCCTGACGCTTATACCGGTTGGACTGGTGTTGATGCAGCCGGATTTGGGTACGGCATTGATGTTGCTTCTTAATGCGGGGGCAATATTCTTTATCAGCGGGGCACCGATATGGCTGTTCCTCGGGATTATCATATGCGGGATGGGTGCGCTGCCTGTCATCTGGCAATTTTTACATGATTACCAGAAACAACGTGTTTTAACGTTCCTGAATCCTGAAACAGATCCGCTTGGTTCCGGATATCACATTTTACAATCCAAAATTGCCCTTGGGTCCGGTGGATTGGAAGGGAAGGGGTTTTTGCAAGGAACACAAAGTCACTTGAACTTTCTTCCCGAAAAACAAACCGACTTTATCTTTACGCTGTGGGCCGAGGAATGGGGCCTTGTCGGTGGTCTGTTTCTATTATTTTTGATGGGACTGGTTATGGCATACGGTCATTGGATCGCGTATAAAAGCCACTCCAAATTTGCCCAGATACTTGTTCTTGGTGTTACGATAAACTTTTCACTTTATGTGCTCATCAACATTGCGATGGTCATGGGGGTAATCCCGGTCGTGGGTGCGCCATTGCCGCTTGTGTCATATGGGGGAACATCCATGCTGGCCGTAATGGCCGGATTTGGCCTGGTATTAAGTGCAAGTGTGCACAGGGATTCAAAAATCCCACGTATATAATGATTTTTGGATTATCTTATTAAGCGGCTTCGCTGTAGGAAACGCCTTTTTTACCCAAAAGGTCTTGAAGCTCTCTCGCCTCAAACATCTCGCGAATAATATCGCAGCCGCCGACAAACTCACCTTTTACGTAAAGTTGCGGGATGGTTGGCCAGTTTGTGAATGTTTTAATGCCTTCACGAAGGTCGTTGTCCTCCATAACATTGATGTCTTTATACTCAACACCTAAATGTTCAAGAATATGCGCCACGGCGGCAGAAAATCCGCACATCGGTGCATCTGCAGTGCCCTTCATAAACAGAACGACATCATTACTATCAATTTCATTTTGAATAACGGCGTTTATATCATCAGACATATCGTAATCCTTATTATCTTTTCAGTTTTTCGGGACGGAGGTTTGGATGGCCAGAGCATGAAGCTCCGGTCCCATTTTTCCCTGCAGGGCGTCATAGACCATTTGGTGTTGCTGAACACGTGTTTTTCCCTCGAACGCGGCTGATTCAATATATGCAGCGTAATGGTCACCATCACCGCGAAGGTCTTCGATACGAACTTTCGCATCCGGGATACCTTCTTTAATTAAAGTAACCAGTGTTCCGTGTTCCATGGGCATGTTTATACGTCTCCTTTAACCAAACCTATTGTATTTAAGCAGTAAATCAAGTGCGTCCCTTAATCAACAGTGATAATAAGGAACGGACACATATTTTATAATTTTATGATGATGACGTCTGACTCTAATGCATTGTACTGACAGTTTTCTCAATACTGGCCAGTTCTTTTTCGATCAGGTCGACAACGGACGGGTCCATTTTTGAGGTCTCTGTGGCTTCGTTTTCGTTCGATAGACATATGTTGTACATATTCATGGCGCCGATATTGCCGGACGCCCCTTTTAATGCGTGAACGGCATCACTCCACATATCCGGTTCCTGATTGTCCAGACTTGTTCTCAGTTCATGAATTGATCTATTCACTTTTTCCAGAAACAGATTCACGATCAATTTTTCTTCCTCGGGGTCCCCGTCTGAAAACTCTTTTAATCTGCTTAAATCAAGCGGGATATCCTGAGTTGTGTCGGCCTGTGCGTCGTTGGAATTGCAAGACGCATTGTCTGTGCGCTCGGATATATGAGTGATCTTTGACAGGGTGTCTTGCAATTTTTCGTATGACAGCGGCTTGCTTAAATAATCATCCATCCCGGCTTTTAGGCATTTTTCCTTATCGCCAACCATGGCGTTTGCGGTCATGGCGATGATGTTCATATGTGTATGTCCGCCTTTTTCAATTTCCCGGATGATCTGTGTGGTCTGGTATCCATCCATCACCGGCATTTGACAATCCATGAATATGACATCGAAATCCTTATGTTCCATGGCTTCGAGCACTAAATCCCCACTTTCGACTATTGTGATATCCTGAATGCCTATTTTTACCAGCCATTTTTTAATCAGCATCTGGTTAATTTCATGATCTTCGGCAATCAGTATTGATAATGAATCAGTTGCCTGTACTTCGGGTGTGGTATCTTGGCAGGCAAGGTGCTCGGCAGGGGGGTATTCACTTACGTTTACCTTATCCGGTATTAATGCAACCGGTGGTTTGACCGGTATGCGTACGTAAAATCGTGTGCCGTTTTTTTCGGAACTATCGAATGAAATACTGCCCTTCATCAGATCAACAAGGTTCTTTGTTATCGTAAGTCCCAAGCCCGTGCCGCCATTTTTGCGTGTGATGGATGTATCGGCCTGACTGAATTTATGAAACAGTTTGTCTTGAAAGTCTTTTGGTATACCAATGCCGGTATCCTTGATCACGAATAATATCTGTTGCCGTGGCGATGATTTGTCGATATTTGCGGTCACGGTCACGGACCCTTCCTCGGTAAACTTAATCGCGTTATTAACGATATTGGTCAGAACCTGTGTCAGTCGTATTTTATCTGTCCATAGCGACGCGGGTACATCCAGACCCATTTCGAAGTTCAGGGTCAGGCCCTTTTCGTTTGCCTGCTGCAAAGTAAGATTCTTTACTTGCTTCAGAACGTTTTTAACTGTCGTCTCTTCAACATTGAAATCGAACTGTTGTGATTCGATTTTGGAAAGGTCCAGCAGGTCATTCAATATACCAAGTAGGGACCGGGAGGAACTGAATATTGCACTCACGCATTCACGCTGTTCATAGTTCAGGTCTGATTGCCTGAGAATATCGGTTAAACCGAGTATGCCGTTCATCGGGGTACGTAATTCATGGCTAATATTTGTAAGAAAATCACGTTGTGATTGATTGGCGTTTTCGGCGGCCTCCTGTGCTTTTTTGAGGGCTTTCATATTCAGCGCCGCGTAATGTGAAAACACGAAGAAGGCGAGTGTCGTACCAAAAATCGTTAATGGGATGATAACAATGTAAAAATTGATCGGCAGGCCCATAACGTAACTGTTAAACACCTGCTGTTTAAACATTTCATGCATCACTGCATAGGCGGACAAAGATAAAAAGAAACCTGCGAGCAATATTAAAAAACGGACTGTTTTATGTCGAACGCGTTTTGTGCGCATAAGGATGTGATATTCAAATATGTCTTGGAGATATTGTTTTATGTTCATGCCTGTTCCCCCGTTTCATAGGGCATCCATGAAAAAATTGGTGCCTTTGAAGATTTGCCTGACCACGCAGACAACATGTTTTGAAAGGATGAAAAATCTAATGGTTTACTGACATAATCGTCCATGCCTGCATCTATGCATTTTTCACGCTCACCCACCATGGCGTTGGCGGTGACGGCAATAATCGGGGTGCGTTTTTCTTTTGATTTTTCAATATCGCGAATAAGACGGGTTGTTTCATAACCGTCCAGTTCGGGCATCTGGCAATCCATCAATATAATGTCGTATGAGTTATGACGAAGGTTAGTTAGAGATTCAAATCCGTTACTAACAATATCAATGGTTTGTACATTTAATTTCCTCAACCATTTTTGTATAAGCATTTGATTGATTTCATGATCCTCGACCACCAGAACACGCATGTTTGATAAATCTGCCGACGACAATTCGGATATGTTAATACCGTTCTTGATTATAGACTGATGCTCGTGATCATTATGTTCCACCGGAATTGTCACGGTGAAGGTTGTGCCTTGTCCTTGTGCGCTTTCGACATCAATGCTGCCGCCGTGCAATTCAATCAGATTTTTTGTGATGGCGAGGCCCAGTCCAGTGCCACCATACTTATGTGTAACCTCGTTATCCGCCTGGGAAAATTTGTGAAAAAGAGATTCCTTAAAACCATCGGGAATACCAATTCCGGTGTCGATAACACGGAAGACAAGATTGTTTATGCCGTTTTGATTGCTTAAGTCGACGTATAATGTCACGGAACCTTCATCGGTAAATTTAACGGCGTTTCCAAGGAGATTGATCAGGATTTGCTGTATCCTCCCTTTATCGCCAATCACAGTATCCGGCACCTCCAATGATTGTTTAACATCATAAACAAGACCTTTTTTCGATGCAGACGGAATTGTAATATCGCGTACGGCGAACAATAAATCGCGTATGGCGAATTCCTTTTTATCAAGGATGATTTCATTTGCTTCGATCTTAGATAGATCAAGAATATCGTTTAATAGGGACAACAAGGATTGGCTGGATGAAAAGATGGCATCAACGCATTCTTGCTGTTCGTTATTCAGGTTTAATCCTTTTAACACTTCGGCCAACCCCAGGATGCCATTCATCGGCGTCCTTAGTTCATGGCTCATATTGGCCAGATATTCGCTTTTGGCCTTTGTTTCATTTTCGGCCTTTTCTTTTTGTAATCGTAATTCTTCCTGTGTGTTTTTACGGTCCGTGATATCGCGTTCAATGGCGACGAAATATTCGCATTCACCGTTGTTCCCAAAAATCGGGGTGATGTTAACTTCGACC
>JAUICS010000332.1 GCA_030427765.1 Alphaproteobacteria bacterium | reverse complement strand
GAATCACAACGTGATCAGGCCATGATCAAACACCTGATCCAAATGTGCCACGATCTGGATATCAAGGTTGTGGCGGAGATGATCGAAACACGCGATGACTTGTTAAAATTACAAGACATGGGTGCGGATTACGGCCAAGGATACTTATTTTCAGCTCCTCTCAGCTCACCATCCTTTGCCGATGAAAAATTCCGCAAGGCGTTTGCCAAACTTATGCCCGCAAAACCGGCGGAAAAAGTCGCCAATTCATAAAACACATCATTATCAACGTCCTATTGTAAAATATTCCGTTTTTCTTATCCGTGGTGTCTTTCCGCATCACCTATAATCATTTATACTTATTCTTACTGAAATTTGTGGCGGCAGACGGTGCCGCGTTCCATAGTAAGGTTTTTTACGTACAATGAAATTACTTGGTATCCTTCTTGTTTTCGTAGCTACGTTCGGTGGCTTCTTTGTTGCCGGCGGTAAGATGAAGGTTATCACCGGCGTTATCCTGCCCGCCATGCCGGGTGAATTCATTATTATTATGGGTACCGCCATGTGTGCCTTTATCATTTCCAATACTACAACGGTGATCAAAGATACCATGAAGGGTATGAAAGCCCTGACAAAGCCGCAATCCTATTCGAAAGAAAGCTATCTGGAACTGCTCTGTATGCTGTTTACCGTATTCAAACTGGCCCGTACAAAAGGCTGGCTGGCCCTTGAACAACATATCGAAAACCCGCATGAAAGTGACATTTTCAGCCAGTTTGAGGAATTTCACCATAATCATCATGCTCTTGAATTTATCTGTGATTACCTGCGCATTATCTCGCTTGGTAACGAAAACGCGCATGAGCTTGAAGCGTTAATGGATGAGGAAATTGAAACACTTTCCCATGAATATCATGAGCCCTCACACGCGGTTCAAACAATGGCCGACGGTATTCCGGCACTGGGTATTGTGGCCGCGGTGCTTGGAGTGATTAAAACAATGGCGTCGATTAATGAACCGCCGGAGGTTCTTGGTAAATTGATCGGTAGTGCGCTTGTGGGAACATTCCTTGGTGTATGGTTGTCTTATGGTTTTGTCGCCCCTATCGCGAATGCTATTAAGGCAAAGGCGGAATCCGACATTATGTACTTCAAATGTATGAAGTCCGGTATCCTTGCGTTCTTGCAGGGAAGTGCACCGCAAGTGGCCATTGAATTCGCCCGTAAATTATTACCGGAAGATGTAAAGCCGACTTTTGCCGAGGTTGAAGAAGCCATTAACGATTTACCAACCCCGGGATCGTAAACTGATATCAACACGTCCTAAAACCAACAACGAACCTAGCACGTAATGTCTGATCCAAATCGCTCCGAAAGCATTATTATCAAACGTGTTAAGAAGGTTTCCGGCGGGCATCACGGCGGCGCCTGGAAAGTTGCGTATGCCGACTTTGTGACGGCGATGATGGCATTCTTCCTTCTTTTATGGCTGCTCAACGTGACAACGGATGAGGCGAAAAACAAAATTTCATCTTATTTCTATCCCTCCCACCCCCGTATTTCCGATTTCCGCAGCGGTTCCGGCGGTTTACTCGGCGGTCTATCGATTTCCAAAGTCGGAGCAATGCAGGAATCAACGCAGCCGATTGTTAATCCACCATCAACAACACCCGTTCCGGATTACGGCGGAACAAAAACCGGCGATTCAAAATCCAAATACGCACGTGAAGGACAACAAAAAGGCGAAACCGGTGATGGCGGTAAGAATGCAGACCCGAAAGATATTGCAGAGGAACGTTTAAAAGAAGAACTGCGTAGGCGCGAAGATAAAAAATTTGAAGAGGCCGAAAAGAAATTAAAAGCAGCGATCGAAGCCGTACCGGAACTTAAGAAACTGAAAGATAACATAAAAATCGACCGTACACCGGAAGGGCTGCGTATCCAAATCTTGGATCAGGAGGGCGAATCTATGTTCCCGCTTGGCAGTTCCAGTATGTATAACAAGACGCGGCAGCTTCTCTCCAAAGTATCGGAAGTCATCAATACACTTCCGAACAAAATATCTATCCGCGGCCATACAGATGCCTATAAATACTCTAGCGGTTCGGATTACACCAACTGGGAATTATCGGCGGACCGCGCGAACGCCAGCCGCCGCGCAATGATAACGGATGGCATTCCCGCAGACCGTTTCTCCGATGTTATTGGTAAAGCTGATACAGAACCATTTGTAACAGAAGATCCTTTCGACCCGAAAAACCGGCGCATGAGTATTATTCTACTACGTCAGGTATTCAATACATCCGGCATGACCGCCGGTGATATCGACGATGGCGATGCGTATGATTATCAGAATGATTATGATGATGGATACATTCCACCACCGCCTGAATTCCGTCAAACATCCCCGGACGTTGAATTTCCTTAAGGATATATCCCTCCGCGAATCATAATTTCCTTGATTGCATTGCACCAGATTTGTAATAAATGAATATGACTTCTGGACTTAAAGGGCGCATTGCAATCACTGGAGACCCAGGAAGCGGAAAGAC
>JAUICS010000010.1 GCA_030427765.1 Alphaproteobacteria bacterium | reverse complement strand
TCCCTTCCCTCCCTCTACATCCTCATCATATTCTCATCCTTCTTTATCCCCGGATTCTGGACATTGCTACTGATACTGCTCTTGTTCTCATGGGTTCAACTTGTTGACGTGGTGCGGGCCGAATTTTTACGGGCGCGCAATTTTGAGTATGTGAAGGCCGCAAATGCATTGGGCGTATCAAACACGGTTATCATGTGGCGCCACATGCTGCCAAACGCCATGGTGGCCACGTTAACATTCATGCCGTTTATTTTAACGGGATCGATCACTGCATTAACGTCACTCGATTTCCTTGGCCTTGGCATGCCGCCGGGTTCGCCATCTTTAGGTGAGTTACTATCACAAGGAAAGAATAATATTGAGGCACCCTGGCTGGGTATCACCGCCTTCATTACACTTGCGATGATGCTGACACTACTTACCTTTATCGGCGAAGCGGTTCGTGACGCGTTTGATCCGCGTAAAACGAAACTATAATTTTAATCCGTCAAGGCTCCGGAACATCGATAATCTTTAAACGATCTTCAACGATTCTGGTAAACAATTCGATGCCCTTTGCAATAACCGCATCATTAAAATCATAATAAGGCGAATGAAGTGACCTGTTATGCGGGCTGCCCGGATTATCCGGATCGCCCTGCCCGACCCAAATGAATGTTCCGGGAACTTTTTGTAAAAACGCACTAAAGTCTTCGGCCGTGGCCTCCGGCGATACATCTCCATCGAAACCGTCACCAAAAACACGTTTTCCAACCTTTTTTACAAATTCCGTCGGCGGCAGAGCATTAATCGTAGAATCAGTTCCCATACAATAATTCAGATCAACCTGAACATTGAATTCATTGGAAATATTGCGGCATGCCTGTTTTATACGGTGACGAAACTCACTTCGCACATCCTTACCGAAGGTGCGCACGGTACCGGCAAAATGGGCCGTTTCCGGAACGATGGCCAATGCCCCCGTACCGGCATTCAGGTTCGTTGTCTGGGCAATGGCCGGCAATTCACTTCCCGCAAATTCCTTATTAAGCTCTATAATCTTGTTTTGGATGGCCGCCGCGGCAAAAACCGCATTTTCTTGATATGGAACGGTTCCTGCATGGCCATCGGTACCGAGTACCGTCACTTCAAAATAATCAGCGGACGCCATTAATGGGCCAACACGCGTACCAGCCCAGCCAAGAGGTTTATAGGGCCAATTGTGGATTCCAAACATTTCGTCACAATCGAAATCATTGAACAAACCATCGTTGATCATTGCCTTGGCACCGCCGGCTCCTTCCTCCGCAGGCTGGAAAACCAAATAGACCGTCCCGTCAAAATTACGTTTTTCGTTCAAATATTTAGCCGTACCAAGCAGGGTTGCCGTGTGGCCGTCATGACCACACGCATGCATTTTTCCGGGAATGGCTGAAGCATGATCAACGCCCGATAGTTCGGTAATATCAAGCGCATCCATATCTGCACGAAGCCCCACCGATTTTCCAGACGTATTTTGTTCCCCTTCAATAATCGCAACAATTCCTGTTTTACCATACCCGCGTTTAAACGGAATTCCCCATTCGGTTAATTTTTTGGCCACCAGGTCAGAGGCAAAGGTTTCTTCATATGCAGTTTGAGGATATTTGTGCATGTCATGGCGGTATGCCGATACTTCGTCGGCAATCGCCTGAATACGCGAATTCATTTTATTCTCCCAGTTTATTAACGCTGTTTATTCTCGCTGTGTTAAGCAAGCTGTGTGCCTAGCGCTCTTTATATTTATCGGGAGATTATAGGCCCAAAAAATGCCTATTGCTATATTAACAATAAAAATTAAAGCGGCATGCGCTTTTCAACAAGCGATACAAAAAGCTTCATAGCGTAAGGAAGTAAATTATCGTTAAAGTCGTAAGTTGCCGCATGTAAAGGCTGACTATGCGGTGAATCTGGATTATCTTTTTCACCCTGCCCTACCCAGATATAAGCCCCTTTTGTATGCTCCAGCATCGCGCCAAAATCCTCCGCCGTGGACGCCGGATAAACCTGATCATTGAAATTTGCAGGACCGAACAAATCCTTACCGATACCGGCTACAAATTTGGCCGATTCCTCATGCTTAATAGTCGCTGTCGAACGTTCATCATATTCGAGCTCGGCCGTCAAATCAAATTTTTCCGAAACAGTATCGCAGATATGCTGCATGCGGGTTTTGATTTTTTGCTGAACCGCCTCATCAAATGTTCTGACTGTACCGAAAAACTCCATCGAACTGGGCACAATGGCATATGATCCCGTACCCGCACGGACATTGGTCGTCTGGATAAGAGACGGCAGATTACCGCCCTCAAGCTCTTTATTTAATTGCAGCAGCTCAAGTTGCATCGCCGAGGCTGCATAAACGGCATTCGATGTCACCTCGGTCGTACCGGCATGCCCGCCGGTGCCAGTTACTTTAATGGTAAACAAATCCGCCGCCGCCATGATCGGCCCTACACACACCCCGGCCTGACCAAGCGGCATGTAAGGCCAGTTGTGAATGGCGAATAATTCATCACACGGAAATTTGTCAAACAGCCCCTGTTCTATCATGGCGTTTGCGCCGCATGCCATTTCCTCGGCCGGTTGAAAAATCAAATGGACCGTTCCATCAAAATTACGTGTCTCGTTCAAGTACTGCGCCGTTGCAAGCAATATCGCCGTATGGCCATCATGACCGCATGCATGCATTTTTCCAGATTTAACAGATGCATAATCCAATCCTGTTTCTTCTTGAATATCCAATGCATCCATATCGGCACGCAGGCCAATAACCTTGCCGGATGTATTCGTTTTGCCCTCAATCGTGGCAACCAGACCGGTTGTCGCAAAACCGTTCGTGTAACGTATATCCCATTCACGTAGCTTGGATGACACGAGGTTGGAAGCGTATGTTTCCTCATACGCCGTTTGTGGATTGCGATGCATATCGTGACGACACGGTATTATGCCCTCAGCAATCTTCTCAATAAGCTGCTCGTTCAAAACAGTCCCCTTTTCACGAGTGGTATACCTACTGTTATACCTTATTTTTCGGCAAAAATAAATGATTTTACAGAATCACTAATTCCTAACACATCGTCTATAAAAAATGCCGTGTTTTTAAATTTTCACGTACCTTAAGCCGCTTTTCCGATTTTGGAAACCTTTTCTGCGCCCAAAACCTGATCAATCAAATTTTTGAACATCAGAATGCCTGATGGAATAATTTCTTCTGGAAAATCATAATCCGGATTATGTAGTTCCGGCATATCCTCACCGGACCCAAGACCGAACATCGCGCCTTTGTATCGTTTAATGATTTCGCCAAAATCCTCACCACCGCGAAATGGTTTTTCCAGTTTCAGGTAACTCAATCCATTATCCGATGCCGCCTTCTCGATCATCGGCAGCACATCTTCATCATTTTCACTGGCGGCAAAATCCTCAATGATTTCATACTCAATTTTTAAACCGTGTTTCTGCGCAATCTCTGCAGCACGTTTTTGAAATACATTCCAGATATCATCCACCACCTCATTCCGGCATGTACGAATTGTGTAATGTGCCTCACCATATCCGGGCATGACACCTGACGACGATACCCCCATATCAAAATGGACCGGGACGATCAGGGCATATTCCTCGGACTTATCAAATTCGTTTTGAAGATCCTGTGTCATTTGCGTAATTTCGGCAATGGCAAAGGCCGGTGTTATTCCGGTTTCCGGCATGGCACTATGCGCCTCCTTACCCGATAATTTGCAAGCAATAAATTTTACCGATGACGTAAATGTTCCAACCTTGCACAATATTTGATTCTTTGGAAAACTCGGGAAGTTATGAAGCGCAAACGCGTAATCCGGTTCTATCTTTTTGAAATTTGGATGATTACAACATTCACGTGCACCCGTTCCGGTTTCTTCATCCGGTTGGAACAATAAAACAACACGGCCAGATTCGGGGCGCTCATTCGACAATACATTTGCCAGTCCTGCCAAAATTGTCATATGTCCATCATGACCGCATTTATGTCCAACGCCGTCATATATGGAACGGTATTCAATATCATAATTGATTTCGTGAATTGGCAGCGCATCAAGTTCACAACGAATTAGAACGGTCTTACCCGGCATTTTACCATTATATACCGCCGCAAATCCCGCACCAGCGAGTGGAATAATATCATCCGGTGTTGATTTATCTTTCAGGTAGTCCTGCATATATTTCGAGGTTTTTGTTTCCTGACGTGATACCTCCGGACGAGCATGAAGCCAGCGACGCAATGTAACCAGTTCATCCATATCAATATTTAGTGCGCTGATATCATTCATAAAAAATCTCCAACAATCAATTCCCCGCTGTAACGTACGGATCACAAGTAAAAAGAAACGTTCAAGTCTGCAAGGATTTGTTATGCTGCATAGCACAACAGTAATTGTGCGCCGCAATATATTTTCCTGTTTCCAAGGTCTTATGGATAATTTATGAATACGCTTCTATAAACGTATTTTTTATAAGATTCTTATATACACAGGTGGAAAAATTATGGATCCCGTACAAACAAACATAGATGGAAAAACCGTCACATTATCAAACCCACATGAAACAGATGCATTATCCGTAAAGAGATTGGTCGATAAACAATCACCCAATGCGTTGTATGCCGCGTATTATTTCGCAATGAACTTCTTATTCAATCCGTTCACATCGGTCATTGCAAAGGATGATTCTGGTGAAACTCTAGGTGCCGCCGTCGGCATGTATGACTTCAAATTTAAAACTCTTATCCTTTCACACATCACAACTGCGCTGGAATTAACGGCAGAAAATGCAAAACAATTGAAAAACGATATTGTTATGACCGCGTTTGAGCAAGCGGCAAAACGAGGCGCGAAAGAAGTATCGGCACATCTTGATATAGATGAAGATCAGGACATCGTCGATGCCGTGATTAATGCCGCAGGGACATTCGGTTTAACAACAACGCTCTCATTCAACGGTTCTGATGACCGTGAGCAGCAGCGCATTGAAACACCGGTTGGTCTGGACACAGACAAGATCGAATACAGACATCCGACAGAAGATGATGCACGTGCCCTATGGTCACTTGTTCTAAAAATCGGCGAAGAATCAGGCGGACTTGACCGTTATGCGCTTTCTAACTTTGAAAGGCTTTGCCGTGACACACCAGAAACAACAATGCTGGCCGTTATTGATGGTCACATCGTTGGATTCGCAACCGGTTTTGCCATGAACAATGACGAAGGCAAAAAAGGATTATTCATGTGGCAAACGGGTATTCACCCTGCATATGGACGTAAAGGTATCGGATCAAAGGTTGAAATTGAATTAATTGATTCATTCCAGCCTGAATATCTTCACTTCACCGTTGAAGCCAGTAATCCAAGTGCAAACAAGACAGCGGTTGGGAAATCAAAATATCTGAACATGCCGTACGACAACCCTGGCGCGATCGAAAGCGAAACAATTTCCGTTGACCCTGCGCATCCGCATGAAGCAGAAGTGATATATACAGTCGCACCAGACGGATATGCACCGGCATTACAACGATAAAAATAACCACAACAACAATCGGTATAAGGAGTAGTAGAGATGGCATTTGCATGGGAATCAAACGCACGGAGTTATTGCCGTTCCATTCCAAAGGTATTTACGCGTGCGGATAGTTACTATCTGTATGATGAAGACGGTAATGAATATCTGGATTTTCTGAATGCGGCTGGCACGCTTCTGCTCGGTCACAACCACCCGAATATCCGTAAGGCCATCGAGTCGGTAAAAGACCCTATCATCAGTTTCCTTGATATGCGCACATCGGTGGAGCAAGAGTTTGTACAAACACTTATTCCTAAACTGCCATTCAAAAATAAGAACAGTGTGAAATTGCATTTCTGCAGTCCCGCGGGTGGAGATGCGGTTGAGGCCGCCATCAAACTTACCATCCAGAAGACAGGACGTGACGGCATCTTTTCTTTCTACGGTGGTTACCATGGTATGACACAAGGGTCACTTGCCGTTACATCCAACAAGAAAAAACGTGCGGCCGGATTACACGCGCGCGACAATGTCACATTCTTCCCGTTCCCATACGCATACCGTTTCCCGAAAACATTTGGCAGTGATGAGGCAGCGGCAGAATTCTGTCTGGCCAATCTACGCATGGCACTTGCGGATGATCACTCCGGCATTCAAACACCGGCGGCAATGATCCTTGAACCTATCCAGGGCGAAGGTGGAACAATCATTCCACCAAACTGGTTCTTGCAAGAAGTGAGAGCCATCTGTGACGAATACGGCATCATTCTAATCTGTGATGAAATTCAGGCCGGTTTGGGACGTTGCGGTAAGTGGTTCAGCTGCGAACTATCAGGTATCGAACCGGACATCATGACAATCTCAAAAGGTATTGGCGGCGGTTTCCCGCTGGCCCTTATCGCATTTAAAGAAGAGCTGAACTGCTGGAACCCCGGCGACCATATCGGAACGTTCCGCGGACAGCATTATGCGCTTGCGGCCGGAAAAGCCCTTCTTGAAACTATTGAGTCCGAAAACATTCTCGAGAACGCGGCAACAAAAGGCGCGTTGATACTCGAGCGTTTGAATAAATTGCAAGAGCAATACCCGGATATAATCGGTCAACCACGCGGCCAAGGCTTGTACATGGGTGTTGAGATGAATAAAGATTTACAAAACCCGGGCGATATTACAGGCATGATCCAGCAACGCATGCTTGAAAAAGGCATCGTCATGGAAACCGGCGGACGTTTCGGAAGCGTACTTCGTCTACTGCCCGCCCTTCATATCGATGACAAGAATACACATGTATTTCTTGATAGTTTTGAGCAAGCTCTGGACGAAACATCAGGCAAAAACGCTGCCATTCTAAAGACAAAAAAAGCTGCTTAACCGCAGCTTTTCTTTTCTAAGATGTATTTATATTTTTAAGCGGCCTGCTGCGTTGCGCCGTTCGTCATTTTGTTTATAAACCTACGGAAAATTTCAATCTGCTTTACAACATTCGGCGCATTCTTTTCAACAAATGCATCGTCCAGTTTTTCACCGGCACGATATGCCGCCAGTGCGTTTGTCCCGTCGTAATCACAACCGGACAATCTTAGTTCAAGCACCTCTTTTTCGGCACCAAAACCTGTACCCGGCAATGTTGCAAGATTGTATTCCAGCAATAAATGCTCATGCAAATCCTGTGACGTTTTAATGTCGTTCTTTGCGAAGTTCGCACGGTATTTATCAAAATTCGGGTAGTTATAAAATGCGCCTTGGGCCATCGGGCAATCAATACCAATATCTTTTAGCCCGCGTGAAATATACATGTTCATCAGGGCGTGGATTTCCGTGCATTCCCTTATATGTTTCTCAATATCGTCATGGCCTTTATATGCCTCGACACTTGCCTTCTGAATCGGGGATGGCACACATGACCATGTTTCGGAAATGAAACGGCGCATACCGTCGTAAAGACCGTCAATCGCCTTTGGAATAAATCCAACACCAACACGCCAGCCGCCAAGTGACAAATGTTTGGATAGGCCGGTTGATACCGCCGTAATATCCGGCGCATATTTTGAAATTGTGCGGTAGTTTTCATCAAACGTGACGAAGCCGTATATTTCATCAGATACAACAAAGATATTTTCTTCGCGGCACACTTCGGCAATCCCCTTCAATTCGTCTTCCTGAATAACAAGTCCGGTTGGATTGCTTGGCGAATTCAAAATCATCTTCGTTGGATTCTTGCCCTCCGCCCGTGCCGCCTTAATCGCCGCACGAAGGTCATCTGGGTTAAGGTGGTAACCATCATCATCCAATGTTGCCTGCACCTTAATCACGTTATCACCGATCAAACGTGCCTGCGGCGCGTAACTTACCCAGCTTGGAACGACAAACAACAAGTCACCTTCAATTGCCATTTGCAGCCCCAGTAAAATAAGCTTACTTCCCGGTGCAACAATCAAATCAGTGCCGTCAACATAATCATCACCAAGAATTGGACGGTAATAATCCTTTACCGTGTCAGTTAATTCTTTCAATCCCTCCGCCGGTAGATAATCTTTACGGTATGCGGCATCGGCCAGCGCCTTTTCCAAGCGCGGGGGAACAGGGAAGGGTGATTCACCAAAACCCATGTGATAGACGTCCTCACCCATGGCACGTTTTTGATGCACTAAATCATTCGCCCACAGTGTTGGCGAATGGGGTAGATTTTCAATTCTTTTGGTTAACTTAATCATCTTCAAATACTTTCTAATGTTTATCCGTTTACGACTTCTTGTTCATCTTCAAGTTCGTCTTCGCGTTCATTACTATTGGCGATCTCATTAATAATATCAAAGACAAATGTTTCTTCGATACCACGATCAATTGCAAATTTGCTAAACCGATCCGCACTGATGGCTTTCAGAATAAGACCTAGAAGACCAGCATATTTATCGCCGCTTTCTTTGCGGCCATCATACAAGATACGATCTTCGTATCCTGAAATCCATAGCGCATCCGGATTTCGTTTTGCGATAACCAAATCACCCTGCGTTCTGGCTTCATGCGGTGAACGGTGAGCCTTAAACATGATAAGACCATCGCCAAGCAAACCTTCCAATACCACCCTGATTTTCTTAGGCAGTAACTTCAGGTCCATTTCCGGCAGATCAATACCGTCAATCAAACTGACAATTTCCATCTTGCCCCATTCAGTGGACATGGCAAAACGCGAACGCGATGTATCCGACAGCCCTTTCATCGCATCGTTATGCAGTTTCCAACCAGTCTCGACAGGAAGGGAAAATGCCTTATGCCCTTCAATCTCACGGCCCTGGAAAATGTATTTCGGTTTTACGCTGCGGCGACGTAGCTCTTCATGCAAAATACGAAGCGACAAACTATCATCATTTACATGACTGATAATCGGTGTCTGATTTTCCAGCGTGACAAAACTTAAACCTGTCAAACGTTCGATGGCCTCAAGCGATTTATCCATCCACTTATATCCGGGCCCGTCACTATTGCGGATGTAGTTATTGTTTTCGTCGCGTTCAAGAAATTCATCGGGATGCGTAAAGTGAACCACCAGGTTGATATGCATTTGCGGAAAACGTTCATGCACCATGCGGAATGTTTCTTCCAGCTCCGCGTCCGCGCGTTCCGGACGGAACGCCAGTTCCTTCGACCCGATACGCAGAACATGAACTCCGGCCTCACCCGCCGCTAGCATGTATCGATATAATGGAAAGTTTGGAAGGACCAGCGGGTCACCGCCAGACAACAAAAGTTCACGAATGGGATAACGTTTATTCCCCGTTTCTGGGTCAATACCATTATTCCGTTCAAGCTTTGTATTATAATTTCTGATGTAATCACGAAGTTCTTCCGGCCGAACGCTTGTCTTACCCGTGTCCTTATTGAACAGGTCAAGACGGTAGCAATACCGGCAATGCGCCGAACATGTCGGTGATGCATAACCAAGAACAATTTCGTCATATTTGTGCAACAGTTTCCCATGTGCAGCATCCGGACTGTAACTCATCTGGTTAGACGGGTCTTTCTCCCCCGCCATATCCAACGCCTCATCCAGACGCGGCATAACAAGTGCCCCAATCGCTTTACTTGGCGGCATTTTCGGAACAAGAACACTGCCGTCCAGGTCCACAAGTTCTTCCCCCATGATAAGGGCCTGGTAATGCGGATTCGTTCCGAACATCATCCGTTTATCAACGCCGGCATCCTGCATTTTTTTTGTTTCTTCCTCACCAAAAATATTATGCATCAATTCCTGCACACGGTGATGTGTGAAACGTCCGCGCAAGGGACGATACGTTTTCAATTTTGATTTCGGGGGTTTCTGATCAATAGATATCGGCTGCCCTTTCGGGGGCAGGTTTGACTGCTCGAGTCCCATGAATTTTACCTCTATATTTTTTGTTTATTAAAAGCCGTTTATTTCAAGTACACCATAAAATTCACGTGCATTATTGGGAGGCAAATTTGAATGAGTCAACGAAATGATATGCTGCAAAGCAATACTAATAATGTCCGACAACTATTATTAATGAATATAAGAAAACTCTGCAACAACTATGATAACTGCACAGAGACGCATTTATAGACTTGGTATTATACACTTAGCCTATAATAATAGATTGGGATAAAAATTATCCGGGATGTGGTCCTGTTGCAACAGTTTGCCCGCCATCTTCTGACAACGCAGATGCAGGTGCGGATGCACGCTCTGCAGCTAGTTGCTCACGCCGCTCGGCCGCTTCAGGGGTTTGCCCGGTCATACGGTAGTAAAGCTCTCTCAATACATTGACGGTTTTTTCGACAGCAGACGCTAAAATTGTTAATCCAATAGTAACAGATAGCCCAACAAGGGCTGTTCTAGCCAAAAATGCTTGCCATCCCTGCAGGTAAGCATTTTCCTGACCATCTAAATTGAGACCAATATTGTCCATGAAATTTCCTGTTTGAAAAAATTCTACTATGTTTTCCAGCCCAATATTCGAGAGACCAAAAGCATTTGAAATAGCAAGACCTGCAGCTAGTCCTAAAGCTAAACCAATGACTTTTTTGAATGGAATTGTGAGCGCAGCTAAAGCGTCTAATGCAAAGTTCCCTAGCTCGACAAAACTTTCCTTACTTAGGAATGCATCATGCCATGCCTGACGCGGATTCCATGCATCACGAAACACAAATGACGCTACACGGCGCATCGCATAAAATGCCTTCCTAAACATACTGGCAGGAAGTGCAAACGCTGCGAATCCAGCTACTGCCGGCCACATAACATTCGAAGCTAAATTCTGTGTATCTGCCATAATTGAACCCACTGTGCCCACGGCCACATCCTTGAAAGCATTGAGCGTCCCTAGTATACTTGCATCATTTTGAAAGAGCTCAACAAAAGGCGTAGGGTCCAAATTCCCCATCATCCACAATGTTGCTCCTGCTGCAGTTGCCCCTATAGCAAGATTTGATAGCCGTCTTAACAACGGAAGAGCAAAAAAACCAGCAGCAAATGCACCTACGTGAAGCGTTGGATGTTCGCTAATGTGCGTAAATAATTCTGTTTCACCAGAATAAGCCATACCAACGCCCAACACCATCACGGTACCTAGGGCCAGATTGATTAACCCATTTTTGAATTTATCCCACAGCTTGACGCTAACCTTAGCCTTTTCCTTGCGGTACTTTAATTCATCCCATCGGTTTTGGATGGCTTCTTTCGAATATGTACGGCCCGTTCTTTCCACAATTGATAGATCCGGCGGAAAATGATCGGCACGTCGTGTAATGTCCTGAAATTTACGGCCAATGCGGTTTGCAAGAAGTGCCGCGCTAAATGGCAATGCAACCTGCAACGCCGTTGCGGCGGCACCAACGATCCAGTTCAATCCACTCACCAAAGTGTCGGCAATCGGCACAAGTGCTAACGGCGAAGTAACGGTTGATACAAATGAAGGAATGACCGTCAGAACAAGAGAAGCCAGAGGCATTGCGAATAATGCGAATGACGCAACACCAACAGTAATCGCCAAACCGCGAATTGTATTTTGATGCGGCTCTTTTTTCTCTGCCGCGCGGCCCATTTCATAATACGCCGCTCCACCAAACAAACCGGCACCGGCGGCAGCCGGTAAAACGGCATTACCAAATGCCAACGTTAACGCCCCGGCAACAAAGGGAATCGTTGCAAGCGCCGCGCCAACAGCAACGGCAGAAACACCGGCAAGAAGGAGACGGTTTGAACGTTTCTCAATAAATGAATAATTATTGTTCCAGAAAACCTCTTTCAGACCACCAAGAAAACCGAGCGTGTCTTTGCCCGTTTGTTCCCAATCAACCTTTGGTAAACGCCTTCCACTAGCTAGCCCGGCAGCTTGTGGTTCTGTCGCTTGATCACTCATTCCAACCCCTAAATATCATTTTATGTAATATACACATAATAAGGAAATTGGGGTTTCTGTCAATGAAAACCGGTTAAAATTTTATTAATTTCCCTTTTGACGGGCAAATTTTATACAAAAATCTATTGACGTGTCGCTTCAAAATATTCTATCCATAGGGCATGAATTTAGTGCACATCACATATCCGGCATCACGCCGACGACGAGGCAAGTAACGCATGCAAATTATGCATGCCCGTTAAGGCTTTTTGCGCACTAATCTAAACTGGTAAATCCCCTTAACTTTTATTATCCTAACAACTCAAATACGATATGGGTCCGTTATGACTGCGCCCGTTTCGATCAAGAAGAAGATAACATGAGTAACAAAATAAACGTTTCTATCATTGGTATTACCGGATACACGGGCACGGAATTGCTTAGAATCCTTGTTCAGCATCCGCACGTAAAAATCAAATACCTGACATCGCGTCAATATGATGACGCCCCAATTGGCGAGGTGTTCCCGCGTATACGCCATCTGGATCATTTGCGGGTCACAAACACCGATCATGACACCGTTGCGAATGAAAGTGACGTTGTCTTTTTATGTCTTCCGCATATGGCATCGCAGGACGTGGCGCCGCAGCTGATCGGCAAAACAAAGATAATCGATTTATCCGCAGACTTCCGTTTGAAAGACCCGGCAGATTTCAAAACCTATTACCACGAAGATCATAAATGCCCGAAATACCTAAATGGTCAGTTTGCGTATGGCATACCGGAAATTTACCGCGATGATATTGCGAAGGCCGACAATGTTGCAAACCCCGGATGCATTGCCATTTTGGCGCAGATCATGCTGTTCCCGTTTAAGGGTAAATTAAATTCTGCGGATTTTATTGCCATCTCCGGTACAAGCGGCGGTGGACGCAGCAAGCGTGACCCGATGGAACACCCCTATTGCTCCCAAAACATGCGCAGTTATCTGGTCAATTCGCACCGTCATATTCCGGAGGTATTGAACACACTTGCGATTGATAAAGCCCAGTTGAATTTTATGCCGAGTGTAGGCCCGTTCCTGCGCGGTATATTCGCCACCGCGTTTGTTGATACGGACATGGATGCAAAAGGACTCGTTGATGCGTATAAGGGATGCCCGTTCATCAGACCATCTGACGAAGTAAACCTGACGCAAGTGGTCAGCACGAATTTCATCGACCTACATTATCGCGCGGGTGAGAATGGAAAGATCATCGTACAAGGTGCACTCGATAACCTTCTAAAAGGGGCATCGGGATGTGCCGTTCAGAATATGAATATCATGTTCGGCTTTGAAGAAACCTGCGGCCTAAACTTTGACACCGCGATTTA
>JAUICS010000331.1 GCA_030427765.1 Alphaproteobacteria bacterium | reverse complement strand
ATATCAACGCCGTTTTGTTTTATTTCGGCCAGTTTTGTTTGTAATTCGTTATGGTCTTCCACCGTGTCACTCGATAAAACCGAAAGACGAGCCTGCGGTAATTTTTCCTGAATTTCGTGCGTAATACGCTCGACACCCGGCCCGCACGGGGTAAGAGAGCCCGTATCGCTACATGACGGACATTCATTTGGCACACGCATGTGATATCCGCAATGATGGCATTCAAGATGATTTTGTTGTCGATGTTCAACCAGCCAGGCCGTGCAGCGTGGACATTCAAACCGGTAGCCACATGATCGGCATAATGTTAATGGCGCATAACCGCGACGGTTAAGGAACAGCAGGCTTTGTAACCCTTTTTCGAGTGTTTGAACCAGCGCGGTCATAAGGCTCGGGGCAATAAATTCACCGCGTTCCGGTTTATCCTCCTTCAAATCAATTAAGGCGATGTCTGGCAATTCCGCTTTTCCGAAGCGGGACGTCAGTACGTGATGATGATATTTCCCGTTCCATGCATTAACCATGGTTTCCAAACTGGGTGTTGCGGATACAAGGGCAATCGGAATGCCCTCCTTGCTCGCGCGGACAACCGCCATATCGCGCGCATTGTATAATACGCCGTCCTCCTGTTTGTATGCAGGGTCATGTTCCTCATCAATAATAATAAGGCCCAGGTTTTTGTAGGGAAGGAACAAGGATGAGCGCGCGCCGATGACAACTTTTGTTCTTCCGGTTGAAACACCCTGCCATGTCAGGCGGCGTTTGGCCGGTGTAATACTGGAATGCCAGATGGCGGGCAGGCAGCCAAACCGTTTTTTAAACCGGTCAATGAAGCTTTGCGACAGGGCAATTTCCGGCATAAGGATTAATATCTGTTTGTTCTGGCGGATGGCCTCGGCCACGGCCTCAAAATATACTTCGGTTTTTCCGGACCCCGTAACACCGTCTAGTAAGCTCGCGCTGAATTTTGAATTCTGGACGTATTCGCGCAGGGCCGTTGCGGCGGCGGCTTGATCTTCAGTCAGTTCAACCGTTTCATGGTCAGGGTTAGGGGATGTGCATGGCGGCGTGGCAAATATTGTAACATCCTCAATCAATCCCTTTCCGGCGAGATTTTTGATGACACCCGGACCGCATCCCACTTTTTTGGCAATGATAGATGCCTTGTACGCATGCCCGTCACGCAGTATTTCAATTACGTTCTGCTGCTTGGCCGTTAGGGATTTTAGCTTATGACTATCAATCCGCTCGGGAAGTTTGTAGGCCGTATCTCCTTTTTCGTCCTCCAGGGCATCTGGCACACTCATGCACATTTTGAGGACGGCACCTTTTTTATTCATCGTGTAGGTTGCCACCCATTCTACGAAGTCACGCAAATGATCGTGCATAGGTGTTTTGTTGAATACGCAGTCAACGGACTTCAATTTGGATGGCGGTACGTCGTCTGGCGGCGTATCCCACACAACGCCATGCGTTTTCTTATTGCCCAGAAACACACGGCAATAGGCACCGGGCGCGATATCGAGCGTATTGTTTTCGGGGATTTTATAGGTATAAGCCTTATCAACGGGTGCGTTGACTAGGACAGAGACAAGATGCTGGATAGATTTATCACTCACACATCAGTTATGCATTCAAATGCCACTGATGTGCAAGTCCAAGTATATGAATTAGCGTATGCTGATTAGCCGACGATTTCGTTTTCGCTGAAGAAGAATGAGACTTCGATCGCTGCATTTTCTGCACTGTCGGAACCGTGGACCGAGTTTGCCTCGATATTTTCTGCAAATTCTGCGCGGATTGTGCCCTCGTCGGCCTCGGCCGGGTTTGTTGCGCCCATGATTTTACGGTTTTGCGCAACGGCATCATCCCCTTCCAGAACCTGAACAACAACCGGACCGGAAATCATGAAAGATACCAAATCTTTATAAAATGGACGCTCTGCGTGAACAGCATAGAATTTTTTGGCTTGATCTTCCGTCAGCTGGATACGCTTCTGTGCAACGATACGAAGACCATTGTCTTCAAATTTCTGGTTAATTTTACCTGTCAGATTACGTTTTGTCGCATCTGGCTTGATAATAGATAATGTTCTTTCAACCGCCATGTTGGGCCCCTTTTGATTAATTTCGTTTAAAAAGATATGTCTTTGTGTATATATTGTGCATATGCAAAAATCAATGACTGAAATCAACAAATTTTATCATTAAAACAAGGCGGAATTTCATGGGTGTATTTATAGTTATCGTCGGTTCTGAAGCACTTCAAACTGAGCACGTTGACAACCTTGTTAATTTGTTAGACATGACGCGGGACTCAGTTAAATGGCTGTCTCCGGACATTGCGTTCGAAATTTCCATGGACAATGTGCCGCCATCTCTGTTTTTAAGGGTTCGTGAATATACAGATTCCATTTGCGCGGATCTGTTTTCCGTGTCGTCTGAAAACCGTAAAAAGAAGCTTTTTGTCGCCGATATGGATAGCACCATTCTTGTTGAGGAATCCATGGATGAAATGGCGGGGGAGCTATCGCAGGACATAAAGGA
>JAUICS010000330.1 GCA_030427765.1 Alphaproteobacteria bacterium | reverse complement strand
TATAAACATATTTCACACCGGACACACATGCGGGATACAGGGACGCATCATCCGCCTTACCATCCGGACGCGGGGGCATAACAACATGAATATCCGGCACTCCCGCAACCTTCGCCGCAACACATGTCATAAACATAACCGATGGAAACGCCCCCTTCCCGCGCGGCACATAAATACCGACCGATGGAATGGCATTGATCTGCTCCCCCGCCCAGATACCGGGCTTCACCTCCTCCATCCAACGTTTTTCGACGCGTTTCATCTGGCTTTCATGATGCGCACGTACATTATCCGCGCATATATCAATCGCTCGCTTTACATCGTCATCGAGTGTCTTGCGTGCCTCCTCAAACTCCTCCGGCGTTACCTTGATCGCATCAAGTGGCACATCGGCGTTATCAAATTTTTTGTTGAAATCAATCAGGGCCTGATCACCGCGATCACGAACGTCATCCGTGATCTCTTTCACCCCGTGCATCAGGGATTCAATATCCGTTTCCGACCGCCGGAAAATGATACGTCTCTGCTCATCCGTTAATTGAGAATACCGCCATGTGTTTATGTTCATAAGAAACCTCATATCACCATTATTCCAAATAAGTGACATTGCACAAATTGATTGGCAATAGTTTTTTAACTCCTGTATGACATTATGGATAAAAATCTATTCAGAATATTTAGAGGGTAACATGTTTCAGAATGTCCAAAGATCGACATTTATTCTTGCCGGTGCCTTTGCGCAAATGATGGCGGGAACGCCCGCGTCCAGTGCACGTGACGACACAACCGCCCTTCATAGTGCCTTTCAAACCGCGCGCGATACCATCATACTTATCGAAGATGCCCCGGGAGCACATGGACACGACCGTGAGATGGAGGCCCTTAGTCTAGATGAACTGCAAGGCATTATTAATACACTTCCCAATGGCGACGCTGAGCTCGAACGTTATGCACGCGCACTAAAAGAGTTTTCGAAACGAATATCAAACGGTGAGGTACCAGGTTATCAAGATCGTGCAGCGGATCCAGAAGCATGGGACCGTCATAATGAGGCCCTTGCACGTGATCTGGCCATGGCCATGCATGATGACAGGGTAAATTGGGAATTTAGTGAGAATGCATGTGCACAAACAACCGTTAAATTCGACTTTGACCGTGATGGCGATTTTGAACGCGAATTTAACCGTATACAGCTTGAAAGCTTGATTGATTCAGAAAAACAAAACCGTTCAGGTTTACTTGACGATCATGCAATTTTTGCACTTGAAGAAGCATTGGCATATTTTGATACATATGAACATATACGCAATATTCAACCAACCGAGTGCTTAACGTCTTAATTAAGACAATATCCAGAAAAAGAAAAACACATCCCCCTCTATTTTAGAGGGAGATGTGCAACCACCACACAGGGAAACTGTTAAATATGCTTTAGCCTGCCGTACGACGTACAACCTGTTCAGGCTCATGAATGGAACCTGCATCTGCCGCGACTTGATTGGCATCCACAAATGAACCGGATATGTCTGCGAATTGAAAACGACCTTTCAATTCATGGTCCAATTTAAATTCAAAACCATCATCTAAAACATTACCTTGTTTTGCGATTGATAAGACAATATCGGATGCATCGTCATAGGAATGACCGATATTCATTAGCTGAACAATTTTCGTTGAAATCACATTTGTTGCGCGGCGCTCGGCATCTATAGACGCACCTGAATCGATTCTTTCCGAAACAAAAGAAAACACATCCACCGCACATGTTTTTGCATTATGAAGATCATCAACCTGATCGGCCTGCATAAAAATCAAGGCCGCACCAGACATTGGACCTATGCGTTTTGTAATCGTTTTAAGGTCTTCATGACGGCCATTATCCAGATAACTCAAAGCAATGCCGCGCGTCTGCGTCGACTGAAATAGTGCTTCGTAATTCACGAGCAAATAATTATTCTTTGGTTGTGCTAAATCTTCCAACTCTGCTTTGGTAAGTTTTTCTCCATACGGTGATGTCGCAATACGTTCAAGTGTTTTACCCCAGCCGCCATAATGATAGGTTACGTCCAGCACGTCTTCGTATGTATATTTATCGCCTGACAAACGACCAGCCCATAATTTTTTAAATACATCGCGCTGTGGCTTGGGCAACAATGTCACGTCAACAATTTGTCGAAATGTTAACTTATTCGGGCTGTTATCCTGAGCACGATCAAAAAAGGATGTGTCCTGCATCATATTCCGGATATTTGAGACCTCTTCATTGGAAAATTCTTTCCCTTCGGCAATCCGCTGAGCCATAAAACGCATATCATCAATACTTACACCATGTACAAAAGGACCTATCCCGGCTTCAAACTCGGCCATATCGGACAGCAATGTGCGGTCGGATAGGAAGAATGGTGCCATGCCAATCATAATGGCTTTCGGCAATGATACTGTCTGTGTTTTTCCATCAAATATTCCCGCATTTGCCGCGCGCTTGAATGCACCGGATGCCCCACGTGCAGAAAAGGAAAGTGGTATTTCAATCGTTTCACTTTCAAGTT
>JAUICS010000329.1 GCA_030427765.1 Alphaproteobacteria bacterium | reverse complement strand
ATCAATAAGATCCTGTTTCGGAATATTCAGGAACGGACGTACCAAATTTGTTGTATCTGATAATACAGATTCAGTATGCATGCCGGATAAACCATCAATACCACTGCCTTTTGCCAGACGGAATAAAACGGTTTCGGCCTGATCATCCTGATGATGCGCCAGAAAGAAATGGGTAATTTCTTGTTCCAGACAAAAATCTTTGATCAGGGTGTAACGAATATCCCGCGCGGTTTCCTGAACACGGCTATCCGGTTTATCGCCGTCCCATGTCAAAATGGCATGATCTATACATGGCCATTGATTGACAATGCTGCCGACACTTTGCGCTTCATCTGCGGCGTCGGAACGCAAGCCGTGATTAACCGTTACGGCATAAATGGCCGGGTTATCGTTATGATTTGCCCATTCGGATAATGCATAACAAAGTGCCATACTGTCCGGTCCGCCGGATACGCCAACGGCAAATTTAAGCGTCTCAAGATTTATTGACGAAAGAGAAGTAATAATGTCGTTTAAAATATCCGTAATGGATGGTGAATTATGCGTCACAGCCAAGGCGTTTTATTTCGGCATTTGCGCGGTTTGATACTGGCTGGCTGGCTTTCGGGAATTTCTGTTGAAGCTGCAGCAGCGCGATACACGCATCGTCGCGGTTTCCAAGCCCGTTTAACGATAATCCCAGTTTTAAAAGGTTATCCGGTGCCTTGTTTCCTTCAGGATAACTTTTGTATCCTGTGGCAAATGTGCGTGCGGCACGTTCATATTCCTCACGAACGTAATATGTCTCACCGAGCCAGTAATAGGCATTTTCGGTTAAAGCATGCCCCGGAAATTGATCAATGAAGTTACGGAATTGTTTTTCCGCATTATCGTAATCACGATTTTTAATCAGGTTAAACGCGTTATCATAAAATGCCTCGGGCGGAACCTCACCGGACGGGTCAACAACTTCGTTTTTATCATTGTAAGATAATGTGCCGAGTGTCCCGACCGTTCCTGTTCCCGCGCTGGCGTTCACAACAGGCTGCTTATCATTTGATGTTAGTGTACCGCCGGTCTGTGTTGTGTCCGGTGTGGATGTTTGTGGCTGCTGCGGCACAATCGGATGTTTCTGAATTGTTTTGGAATTCATGCCTTGCGGTTGTTGTAATCCGGTTAGCGGCGATGTCCCGCCGCCGGACCCGCGTCCGTTTTCCATATCACTTAGCCGAATCGACATATCATTCAGTTGACGTTCGACGCGGTCCTGCATTTGTTTGATTAGGTAGTCTTGACGTTCAATTTGACCGGTTAGACGGCGTAACTCGCCCTCCATCTGGCCAAGGCGAATTTCAAGATTGGCAACATTGCCGGACGGCGCCGCCCCGCCGTTACCGCCACCCGCAAAATCATTTCGGTAAACCTGGCGGCTAAGGCTTTCAACCTGCATTTCAAGTTGACGAATCTTACGGGAATAATCGGATGTATTTGCCTGCTGCGCAGAGGCTGGATACGATAAAAAAATCACCCCTGCGATTGCAAGACATGTAAGACCGTTGAATATGCGTGGTGCGCTAACCATGGAAATTATCAATCAGGCCTATTGAACTTTCGTTACAGAACGCCGGTTTTGTGCCCATGCAGATGGGTTCGATTCCGGAATCGCCGGACGTTCTTTACCGTAACTGATTGTCGATACACGGCTTGGGCTAATACCCAGTGCAACCATGTAGTTTTTAACGGCGCTGGCGCGTTTTTCACCTAGCGCAAGGTTATATTCACGTGTTCCTCGCTCATCACAATGCCCTTCGATTGTGACAGACAGGTTCGGATATTGTTCAAGCCACGCAACCTGTTTTTCGACTGTGCGACGTGCATCCGATGTTAGATTGTACTGGTCGTAACCGAAAAACACGCGGTCACCGATATTTACAACAAGGTCCTGCTGCGTTCCGCCGGCCGGACCATCAACCGCGCCGTATGTACGGCCGTAAGAGCCGTCTTCGTATTGCTGACCATTGTCAAATGGACCATCGCTGATTTCCTCACGCTGACCAACGCGAACGTCTTCGTTAATTGTGCTATCGTTTGATTGGTCAGATGCACAGGCCGCCAATGTAGCAACAAGACCGATCGTTAGAAGTCCTTTGGTAAAGCGCATGGAAATCTCCTTAATGTTAAAAGCTAGGAATGAATTGAGTACCTTCATCTATAGTAATTTCTAAAGATACTGACAAGGTCTAATTTAGACTTTGGCGGAGGTGTTGCACCATTAATGCGGCCTCCTCTTTATCCTTCGAATTAGGCGTGCAATCGATATATTGTTCAAGGAGAGGAATGGCAAGTCTTGGCTCCCCGATTTTTGCATTTAGAACACCTGCATCAAATAATAATCTATATTCATCCGGGGATATCATGCGCATTATGTCGATGGTCTTAAGTGCATCTCCATAATCCTCATTCGTAATTTCACGAAACTTGATATTGTTCATTAAACGGATAAGACACTCACGGTGGGTAATCGGTTGATAATATGCTGCCGATAACTCCGCATCCTTGCCGCGCGTGTTTTTGA
>JAUICS010000328.1 GCA_030427765.1 Alphaproteobacteria bacterium | reverse complement strand
ACATGCTTTTCATGAGGATCGTTATAATGCGGACGGGTCCGAAAACTCGGATTTCGTATTGAATAACGAGCCGTATCGTAAGGCCACAATACTTATTGCCGGTGAAAATTTTGGATGTGGCTCCAGCCGTGAACATGCACCATGGGCACTGCAGGATTTCGGTTTTCGTGCCATTATCGCATCCAGTTATGCGGATATTTTCTACAACAATTCCTTCAAAAACGGGATGTTGCCAATTATCCTGCCGCAGGAACAGGTCGATATCCTTTTGGACCGTGCAACCGAATTCCCGAACGAGGAAATAACAATCGACCTCCAGAGCCAGCAAATTAAAGCCGGTAACCATATATTCGAATTTGACATGGACCCGTTTCGAAAAAACTGCCTGATTAACGGACTGGATGATATTGGCCTGACACTCGAAAAAGAAAAGTCGATTTCGACTTACGAAGACAGCCTGAGAAGCGACAAACCTTGGCTGTTTGCATCGTAACACATGCTGAAATCAACCCTCGAGATTCTTCAAAAACATATTTATCTGATTGCCGCGGCGTTCCTACTCTACTTTTTTTCAGCGTTTGGACAGACCATTTTTCTTGGCTGTTATATGGAGGCCATTCGTGATGGTTTTGATTTATCTCAATCCGGCGTTAGTTCGCTTTATGCCATCGGAACGTTAACCAGTGCGTTTGTTGTTATCTGGTCCGGTAAGTATATAGACCAGCTATCGCCCCGATTATTTATCACGATTGTTCTTGGCGGTTTGGCCCTGGGCGCACTCATACTTGCATTTGCACCCATGGTTATATTTCTACCGCTTGCCTTTTTCATGTTACGGCATTTTGGGCAGGGTTTAATGACCTTAACCGGAACGACGTTCATCAACCGTTATATTGACACCGGGCGCGGACGTGCCGTTTCCATGGCATCAATGGGACAGCCCATACACGCCATGATCTTTCCGGTTTTCGGTCTATGGCTGGCACAATATGCACCATACCAAACATTATGGGTTGGATACGCGGCATTTGCCGTATGTATATTGATCCCCCTGTTCTGGTTGTTGTTAGGACATGTGGAACGCACAACCCATACAGAGTGGGTGGCGAAGAATAAAGAAAATGAGGAGCGTGAGAAAAACGCAGCCCCTTCGGATGTTCCGGTTACAAAAAACTGGACCCGTCAGGAAGTCCTTCGAGACTGGCGTTTTTACGCGTATGTTGTTGCCGTAATTATTGCACCGTGTTTTTCTACGGCCATCTTTTTCTACCAAAGCCTTATTGCCGATCATAGTGACGTAACGCCACTTATGTTTGCCAGTTCGTTTGTATTTCTGACCATTGCATCGGTATCCGTGACGCTCATCAGCGGTTTTTGTATTGATAAATTCGGTGAAAAACCTGTCCTGATTTGTTATCCGATTGTTTACGGGCTTGGCCTATTTTTTCTGATGAACGCCGGTTCAATTGAAATGATCTACATTGCCATGGCATTTATCGGCGCGGGCGACGGCATGATGGGCACGGTTGGCGGGCCACTTCTTGCCAAGATGTATGGAACCAAGCATTTCGGGTCTATCAAATCCCTCTCCTTCTCCGCCATGATTTTCAGCACATCGGCCAGCCCTCCACTTATGGGAATTTTGCTTGATTTCAGCTTTTCGATTGAAACTATTTTGTTTTATTTCCTGTGTTATACGGTATTTGCATGGCTACTTCTTTTGGTCATGCTCAAGAACACGAAAGTAGCCTGATTATCGCCATTTGATTTGCGATAACATATTGACTTTTTTTATATATCTCTTTACATTCATCCCAAGCTTTTTTTGGGAGAAAAATATGTATTTAGGCAAATCAGTCGCATTTGGCTGGACGAGCAATATCGCCAATTATTTCATGGGACTTGCACTGCAATTCGTAGGACAACAACAATCTGCAGATATAGATTCCGGCGCCGATAACGATAATGCCATAGATCAAAAACCAAAAGGGCATTCCCTGCCGGTATCCGCGGGTGGCGGCGTTACAGATGGCGGAAAATATCCGGTTGCCGTTCCAACCCCGCCTTTATAATCCGAACGGGCTTGCCAACACCCGTTATCTATGGCTTAAATTTGCGTTAGATAAAGGGACATATATATGACACAGACATACAATATTGTAATTCTTGCCGGTGACGGTATCGGGCCGGAGGCGATGGCCGAGGTCAAAAAAATCATCTCATGGATAAATGACAACACGGACATCACATTCAGTTATGAAGATGACCTTGTCGGCGGTGCCTCAATTGATAAACACGGCGTGCCATTAACCGATGAAACGGTTGAAAAATGCCGTAAGGCAGATGCGGTATTGCTTGGTGCCGTTGGCGGCCCGAAATGGGACGGTGTTGATTACAATATCCGTCCGGAGGCAGGATTGCTAAAAATCCGTAAGGACCTCGATCTATTCGCAAATCTTCGCCCTGCGCTCGTTTTTGATGCCCTTATTGATGCGTCTTCGCTCAAGCCTGAAATTATCAAGGGCCTCGACATCATGATCGTGCGTGAATTAACCGGCGGTGTATATTTCG
>JAUICS010000327.1 GCA_030427765.1 Alphaproteobacteria bacterium | reverse complement strand
CCGCATATTTTCCGAAACACGAAGATCGCGGTCGCTACAAACATGCCGGCGAAATTACACCGCGTTATATTCTGGATGCGGACACTGCGGGACGTATTAAGGCAGTTATTCCCGATTGTAAAATGATTATCATGTTGCGTAATCCGGTGGATCGCCTGTATTCCAATTACAAAATGCATTGTATGAATAAGGCACGGTCCGTGCCGATAAATGATTACCTTGCGAATGCAGATAATTTTGAAAAGGGACTTTATTCAACACTTCTCGACAATTTCTTTAAAGAATTTGCGCGGGACCAGTTTCTTACACTTGTATATGAGGACGTGTTTTTGAGTGAGGAGGGGCATTACACGGCATTAAAAACTGTAGCTGGTTTTTTAGACATTGATGCCGATGCGTTTAGTCAGGATGTAATCTTTAAAACCTATAATCAGACATCTGGTGCGCCGAAAAATAAGGGGATGCTTAAACGCCTGAACCGCATAAAAAAACACATGCGGAAATGGGGAATGGATCCGGTAATAAACATGATCAAAAAAACCGGTATTCGTGAGGCCCTATTCGTTAAAAAAGATGGAGCACCGGAATTCACGAAAGACCAACGGCAGGATATTTATAAATATTACTGCGATGATATTGAACGGCTTGAGAATATGCTTGGGCGATCATTCTCGGTATGGAAGACATGATGAAGATGGATCGCCTAAAACCGACATTTCTTGGCATTGGTGTTCAGAAGGCGGGAACAAGCTGGCTTTATGATAAGCTTGCTTCGCACCCCGACATCTTTCTTCCGGATGTCAAAGAACTCCATTATTTCGACAATGATGAATGGTTTTGCAGTGATGACGGCTTGGCGCGTTATTTATCGCATTTCCCAAAGACAGATGACCAAAAAACTTACAAACACATTGGCGAAGTTACCCCGCGATATATATATAAGGAAGATGCGCCGGAACGTATAAAGAGAGTTTGTCCAGATGCGAAAATGATCGTTATTCTGCGCAATCCGGTTGAACGGCTTTATTCCCAATACAAGATGAATTTGGCGGGTACAAAACATGAAAAACCGTTCGAAGATTTTATGAACAAAACCGACCCGTTTGCTCGCGGTTTATATGCAGAACAACTGAAACGGTTTTACAAACACTTCCCGAAAGACCAAATTCTGGTGTTGGTGTATGAGCATATTTTCGAAAATGACCGATCCGAAAAAGATGCACTTGCGCGTATTGCAACGTTCCTGGACATTGATCCGACAAAATTTGATTACGGACATAAGGTCGTAAATCAGACGGCGGGTGTTCCTGCGCGAAAGGGACTATACCGTTTTGCCGTGACGGTAAAACGCGGACTTGGCGCCTTGGTGAAGGCAATGTCACATCCGGGTGTGAAAAAATACCTTACCGGTAAGGCAAAAGATGTCCCAAAAATGACGGATGAGCAGCGGAAATTGTTGTATCAAAGATATGCCGCAGATATTTCGGAGCTTGAAAAATTACTGGATATTTCCTTTGATCTCTGGAAAATTAAAAATCATAAACATGGCCATTAAAAAAATACGGCCTAAAGAACGGCTAAGCTCTAAAACCAAGGTATTGAGAGAGTGTAAAGAAAGTTTATGAATTTCGATTCTTCTGAAAAACCATTATGGAGGTCAACCGACCTGGGTAAACCTATTCCGGAACGGAAACATGCGGTATCGGTATGTATGCCAACATGGCAAGATGTCGTGGATTATGAAGAGGGTGCAGAACGTATTGTAAAACTTTTCAAAAACGGATACCCGCGTTTTGTATACGATTCCATATACCGTGATTTATGCGCCCATTATCATACGCGGTTGTTTCTTGCTGATGATATTGAGGTTTTGGCATTACCATCTGAAAACGTTGCGCGTCAGGCGATAGAATTTATTGGTGATGCTAAAATACATTCCATCAATGATGATGGTATCTGGGTAGTGTCATTTGATACATCATTAAGCGGTAAGGCAAAAGAGTTCTGGATGCATACGGGGCAGGTTGTGTCATCGCGCCATGCGGAAACCATTCTTCAGGGTGGTAAAATTTTAGGCGGTGAGGGGGCACACGCAAAAAAGAAAATAAAAGAGTATATCGTTGATGTGATAGATGCCGAAGTGGATGATGTATATCTATATCCGTCCGGCATGGCGGCAATATACAATGCATATCTTGCCCTGTCTTCTGGTAAGAAGCGAACTGTGCAGCTTGGATTTCCATACGTTGATACGTTGAAAATTCAGCAAAAATTCGGCGAGGTTGAATTCATCAATTATCAGTCTGCTGCCGATTTGGATAGGCTTGAGCAAGTTCTGAGCGAACAAAAATATGACGGTGTATTTACCGAGGTTCCAACCAACCCGTTATTGAACACCGTTGATCTGAAAAAATTAAAGTCGATTTTATCGCATCATAATGTTCCGTTGATCATAGACGATACGGTAGGCAGTTTTGCTAATATGCATATCGCTGATTACGTTGATATACGTGTAACAAGTTTGACCAAATTTTTCTCCGGTGTTGGCTATGTTATGGCGGGGTCATTAATCCTGA
>JAUICS010000326.1 GCA_030427765.1 Alphaproteobacteria bacterium | reverse complement strand
GAATTAATGAAATATGCGGCTCTGGGCCTCGGGTTGGTGCAGCATGAGCAGGATATGCGCGGCCTGACGGAATTGAACAGTGATCTGATTATCAATGAATATATTTGGGCTAATTCGAACGGCACACATATTCAATCCGCCCCTGCCGAGCAGGATTTAACAGATCATATGGACATGACGAAATCACCGCCGAGTGTGGCATTGAAACCGATTAAGGATGAGTGGGGAGCTGATGTCTCACCGGATGGGGTCGTGCCGCATCATGTCGCGGATGCTCGTGATGTTAGTATGATAACAACATACACATACCACCGTGCACCGAATGAAGATGAAATCCCGGAAGAGGATCTGGGGCAAGAACGTATATTCGTCGATATCATGTATATCCCGACGGACCGGATGGCCGAATTTTTCCCGAAAGGTTAACAACCAATATTAATTCGTCTCATTGAATTCTGATAACGCCTTTTCCAGCTTTGGCGTATCGGCCTTATAAAACGTGTAGGACAATGTAATTGTTGTTACGTCATCAAGTGCACGGTCTTCGTCCATCTTCGGGTCGATAAAGAACATGATGGGCATATTGACCTCCTGTCGTCCCTCCAGCGACTGCAAATCAAAACAAAAGCACTGAATTTTGTGGAAATACTTTCCGGCTTTTGGCGGTGTGACATTATATAGGGCCGTTCCGGATGTTGTGCTGCTGGCCATATTTTTTGCTGTGTAGGATACAAGTGCCTGTTGCCCCAATTTCACATCAACCGCCCGTTGGTCGGGTTTGAATTCCCATGGCAGGTCCGATGCAATGTCCGAATTAAAATGTACGGTAACAACGCGGTCGAGGATTGTGTCCGGTAACGCTGTTGCAACCTGCGTTGTACCGCCAAAACCGGTGACGCGGCAAAATAGGGTGTACAAAGGGACCGAGGCAAAGGCGAGTGCTACCATAAAGAATACACCGCCCATGACATATATAAGAGTACGTTGATTGCGTTTTTTTATGTCGTCGTGTTCCATACAGGTGTCTTATATCGCAGTTCGTTATATTTATAAAATAAGAATGTCTTTCATTTTCATTTAAACCTAGTATCCTTTTAAAAAAAGACAAATAAGGGGTCGTACATGTCAGAATCGGCAGAAGAAAAAGAAGATATTCCAGAAAATCCGAAAACTGAAGAAAAAAGCGATGCTGTTGAACTGAAGCCAAAATCGCAGGACTTTGAAGATGATTTATCTACATGGGATCGTTATAAAGAAGCAATGTTCCGTGAACAGGACTCAATACATTTAAGGCTTCAATGGTTATTCTTACCGCAAAGTGTACTGCTGGCGGCATTCGGATTAACGCTTTACGTTGAAACCGAATTTACCGAAATTGAAATTTTGACGGATTTATTCCGTCTGGTTGTTGTGATGCTTGGGCTTTTAAGCTCATTGACCGTCAGTTTGGCGGTTGGGGCAGCAACATCAATGCATGAAATATGGTCGGATGAAATGCGTAAAATCGCAAAACACCATCCGACGAAATTATCGTACGGAACCCGGTCAACTATATTCGAGGGTATGTCACGGCACTGCGCCAACCTTATACCGCCCGTCTTCATATTCGCATGGATGGTCCTCGGCCTGATTATGCTTACGAACATGAACAGCTAGCGTAAATCAAGATATACACAGGCAAAATTTACCAGTCGGCAGGGTGAAGACTCTGCCGACTGTTTTTTGTGTAACCTGTGTGTGATTTTCTAACATATTGTTTTTTATAAATATTTTCTTGGCATGAAATCTGCAACGGTAAAGGCAGGTAAAGAAATTTTTGTAGGAAACCTAAACATGGAAAACGCATTATTTATCGCACTTTCGAAACAGGCAGCCTTGCAGAACGGCATGACGATTGTATCAAACAACATCGCCAACATGAATACTGCCGGGTATCGCGGGCAAAATATAATGTTCCATGAATTGGTTGAACGTCCAAACGGGCACAGCGAGGCTTACTCATATGTATCCGATTTCGGGCAATACGATAATACGGATCCTGGACCAATACAGAAAACGGCCAACCCGCTCGATATCGCCCTCGTGGGACCGGGGTTTATCGGTGTTGAAAATAACCAGGAAACACACTATACGCGGGCCGGCCATTTTTCACTAAAACCCGACGGAACATTGGTTACACCCTCCGGTAACAATGTTCTGTCGGCGAATGGTGGACCGATTGTCATTCCGGATAATGTCGAAAATATCGCGATTACGAACGAAGGCGTCATCCTTGCCGATGATGAAGAAATCGCACAGTTAATGGTCGTTGAATTTGATGAGCCGCAAAAACTAACCCCTGTAGGTAAGGTACTTTACAAGACAGATGAAGTTCCAACACCGGCGCAGGATACGGTTGTCCAGCAAGGGTTTGTTGAAGGATCGAATGTAAATGGAATTATTGAAATGACACGCCTGATTGAAGTGTCACGAACATATACACGTATATCACAAATCGTATCAGATGAGGATGAACGTCAACGTACGGCCATTCGCCAACTTCTGAGCGGACAATAATAAATAAAGAAAGTGGAGACCTAACATGTTGTT
>JAUICS010000325.1 GCA_030427765.1 Alphaproteobacteria bacterium | reverse complement strand
AGTTTAATAATGACCGGATTGATAACCTCAATCGCCTTGGCAAGACGTTCGAGTGCGCGGTCGATGGCGGCCTCATCATACTCACCATCCTGAATCCAACGGGTAAAAAGTAAATGCGCGTCTGTGATGCCCGAAAAATCAACTTCTTGAATGCCAGCGGCCTTAAACGCATCATAAACAGAGTTATCATCACGTGGATCACCGCCGCGTGGTTTAAACGTCATACGGCCCGAATATTTATCCGCCGTGCGATACCCGACAACACAATTTGCAAATTCCGCAGACATGATCATGATTTTTCCTATCCCTGATGTGTTTTTAAATTTATGTATTAAATCTCAGCCAGCTTATCCAGCCATTCTTGTTCCGACAAGACCGAAACGCCAAGCTCGCTCGCTTTTTTTAATTTTGATCCGGCCGATTCACCCGCGACAACGTAATCCGTCTTTGCCGATACACTTCCCGATACTTTTGCACCGAGTGATTCGGCTTTGGCTTTTGCTTCTGCTCTGGTCATTTGGACAAGTGTACCGGTAAACACAACCGTTTTATCAAAAAACGGGTTATCGGCATTGCCCGACACCCGTTCAAAATTCTGAATATCCAAATGGGACTGCAACGCATTCAGCAGATCAATATTATGATGTTCCGCAAAGAACGCCGTTATTTCTTCCGCCATCGTTTGGCCGATATCATCGATGGACAGCAGGTTTTCATACGCCTCATTCTCAAACAAATCATCTTTTTTACCTGCTTTAACCATCTGGTCCTTTAAATTTTCAAAGGATGTATATGTCTGCGCGAGACGGCGCGCCGTGGCCTGCCCCACCAAGCGGATACCCAAAGCATAAATAAAACGGTCTAGCGAGATGATTCGGCGTTTTTCAATGTTTTCAAACAGTTTTTCGACCGATTTCTCACCCCAGCCTTCCCAGTTTTCAAGCGGCGGGTCAAAATCCTTATTTCGGTCCGCGAGGGTAAAGATATCATCCGGCGTTTTAATGATCTCCTTTTCCCAAAACAGCTGGACAACCTTCGTTCCCATCCCCTCGATATCAAACGCATCACGGGATACAAAATGTTTCAGGCGCTCCACCGCCTGCGCCGCACAAATCAATCCGCCGGTGCAGCGTGTGACGGCCTCACCCTCCGGCTTAATCGCAATTGAATCACAGACCGGGCATGTTTGCGGGAATACAAATTCGGTTTCTTTGCCGGTACGTTTTTCCGTGATCACCTCAACCACCTGCGGGATGACATCACCGGCACGCTGGATCACCACATGGTCGCCAACACGTATATCCTTGCGTCTGATTTCATCTTCGTTATGCAATGTTGCGTGCGATATAACCGCGCCGCCGACCGTTATCGGCTCCAGATCGGCCACCGGCGTTAACGCCCCCGTCCGTCCCACCTGAATACGAATGGCGTTGATAACGGTTACGGCCTTTTCCGCCGGAAATTTATGTGCGGTGGCCCAGCGCGGCGAACGCGACACAAACCCCAAACGTGCCTGAAGCGCAATGTCATTTACTTTATAAACAATGCCGTCGATGTCATAAGGAATATCGGCGCGGGTTTCCAAGATTTCATTATAAAATGCCCATATTTCCTTGGCATCACCACTGAGAAGACTGCGTTCATTAATCGGGAACCCCCATTTTTCCAGCGCTATACACAGCCTTTCTTGTGAGAAAAAATTATACTCCCCGCAATAGCCAACCCCGTAAGCCAAGAACTTAAGAGGCCGTGAAGCCGTCAATGATACATCAAGCTGACGAACACTGCCCGCCGCCGCGTTACGCGGGTTGGCAAATAAAGGTTTTCCTTCTTCCTCACGCCGTTTATTCAATTCCTGAAAATCATCACGGCCCATATAAATTTCACCGCGGATTTCTATAAAAGATGGCGGCACCCCAAAAGCATCTGGCAGTGGCCCTAAACTGCCCGGAATACCGTCAACAATTGGAATACTCTCATCAGGACCTTTACCCTCATTAATATCTTTATTGGGTAACCTATTGGGAATACCTTCAAGAGTTTTGAAATTCTCAGTAATATCTTCGCCCACATATCCATCACCGCGCGTGGCCGCAACTTTCAATTCACCGTTTACGTAGGTCAGATTACACGACAAACCGTCAATTTTCGGTTCGGCATAAATCTCCACCACCTCATCGTTTTTCATCCCAAGGAAACGGCGAATACGGGTAAAGAAGTCGTCAAAGTCTTCTTCGGTAAACACATTTGATAGAGACAGCATTGATTGGCGATGCTCAACCTTTTGAAACCCTTCTGATGGTTTTGACCCGACATTCTGGGTCGGGCTATCCGCTGTGATTAAATCCGGATAGTCACGTTCGAGGGATTCAAGTTTTTGACGAAGTTCATCATACTCTGCATCCGTTATTTCCGGTGCATCATCATTATAATATTTGGCATCGTGGTAACGAATTCGTTCTGCGAGTTTTTCGTGTTCCTGCCGCGCACGGTTAAAATCATCATCGGATAGTAACGTATTCATCATCTTATGCTCTCGATTCCAGTAATTTCTGAGCGGCGGCGCGGGCCTCCTGCGTTATAGTAGCAC
>JAUICS010000324.1 GCA_030427765.1 Alphaproteobacteria bacterium | reverse complement strand
TTCTTTATGAACAGCAGGACAAGTGGGCCTATAAAGATGATTACATCGAACGCCTTAAAAAATATGCCGAGCGTGCGGGTATGGGTGAAAAACGCACGGAAGCATGCCTGCGTAATAAAGAGTTAAAAGATGCCATAATCAAAGACATAAAAGAGTCTCAGGAAAAATTCGGTGTGAGCCGAACCCCCACATTTGTTTTTATTGCACCGAAGAAAGAGCCGGTGATTCTTGAAGGACCCCAGCCATATGATGTTTTTAGAGAATTAGTGAAAAAAAATGTCGAAAATCCCTCAGAACTCTACAGATTTGAAAAGTATGAGTTTCGTGAATAAGAGTTGACATATCTCAACTTTTGCCCATTTCTATACTAACATGTGAAGAAAACGGGTGTTTTCCCGATGCAGGTTTGACAGTCGTTTTCGCATGGATGACAATAAACATTCATCTAATAGAAACGGGTTTGACATGTCTCAAAAATGGATTTTGGCTATTTTAGCCGTTGTATTTTTTCTTGGAATCGGAATTTTTGTAAGCTTTGACGCGCGTATGCAGGATGGCGGAATGCCAGCCTACGCCGAAATAACAATGCCCGATGAAAATGAATCTGTTGCCCAGTCCGATACTTCAGCTGCTAACCCCTTGGACCTTGATGTTCTTATGGCGGACCGCAGTATAGGTTCGGATGACGCGCCAGTCACAATTATTGAATACGCGTCTTTATCATGCGCACATTGTGGTGCCTTCCACGAAAATACATTGCCGCTTCTAAAGAAAGACTATGTTGATACCGGCAAGGTTAAAATCATTTTCAAGGAATTTCCATTCAACGGCCCTGCACTACGTGCATCACAACTGGCACGCTGCATGCCGGCTGAAAAATATTACACTTTTACATCTGTTCTGTTCAAAACAATGAAAAACTGGGCGTACAATAATGATTTCCTTGAACGTCTTATCCAGACTGCCAAGCTTGGCGGTATGGATGAAGATGCGATTGAGGCATGTATCAATAATGAAGAACTGCAAAAGGCTCTGATTGAACAAATGCAAGACGCACAGACTAAATGGGATATCAGCTCAACGCCGTCGTTCGTTATTAATAATGGTGCGCACAAGTTAATCGGCAATCAACCGTATGAAGAATTCAAAAAGGTTATTGACCCTATAATTGCTGAATCTTCAAATTAAGTTGCCTAACGGAATACATGATCCAGTTTACCAAATTACGCCTCAGCGGATTTAAGTCCTTTGTTGAAAAGACCGAGGTTGATATCGCGCCCGGTCTGACCGGTATTATCGGTCCAAACGGGTGCGGTAAATCAAACATTGTTGAGGCGTTGTCCTGGGTCATGGGGGAAACATCGTCAAAACGTCTTAGAACTGATGGAATGGAAAATGTTATTTTTTCCGGAACATCACGCCGCCCTCCTCATTCTACGGCGGAGGTAAGTGTTCTGCTTGATAACAGACAACGTTCTGCCCCAAGCTTCGCAAACGGAAATGATGATATCCAAATCACTCGTAAAATTGCCCGTGATAAAGGTTCAACATATATTTTAAATGGTAGTCCATGCCGTGCCCGTGATATCCAACTTGTATTCGCCGATAGTTATATCAGCGCTCATTCACCGGCCATGGTGTCACAGGGTAAAATTACAAACATCATTAAGGCAAAGCCGCTGGAGCGCCGGAATATTCTAGAAGAATCGGCCGGTATTAGCGGTCTTTACGTTCGTCGTCATGAGGCCGAATTGCGATTAAAAGCATCGGATGAGAACCTTGTACGTGTTGAAGATGCGATTGCCATTTGTGAAAACAGGTATAACGCCCTCAAAAAACAGGCACGTTTGGCCCAGAAGTATAAAGAATTAAGCGAATTAATTCGTCAACATGATCAACTTCTGTCCGTCATCGATATTTTGACGGCCCGTATCCAGTATCAAGACGCCAGCCAAAATTATACAAAAGCCGAAGATTCTGTTTTGTCGTCTACGCAGGTTGTTAGCCAGCTTACAAAAACGGCAAACACACAAAGTCAGGAAATACCAAAACTCAAGCAGAAAGAAGCGCAAGCCTCATCATCTTATCAAGCGCAGCGCATTACGTTGGAGCGCCTTGAAAATGAAGAACGCCGTGTTAAAGAGCAAATTGAGAATGCCGAGCAGCAAATACGTGAATTAAAGGCGGACCATACACATACGAATGAAACACTGGATGAAATTTCCCCCTTGCTTGAGCGTATTGATAATGAAGTTCTGTCCATTCATAAAGAGGAAGAACGTCAAAAAGACCTTCTTCCTAACCTTGAAACCGATATTGAGGCGTTAAATAAAGAGGTTGATAGCAAGGAGCATTCTTATCAGGAGCAATTGCAGGAATCCGCACGCCGAAAAGAATATGTGCATCAACTGGAGTCACAGGAGCGTACCACACAGGAAAAGATCCGCCAGCTTGAGGCCAAGATCGATGAATTAAAATCGCGTCAATCTGATTTGCAGCAGGCGAATAATGATGACGATATTATTGCTGATCTGAAAACCAAAATCACGGACACTAACGAATATATTCATTCCGTTCATCAGGAAAAATCACAAAT
>JAUICS010000323.1 GCA_030427765.1 Alphaproteobacteria bacterium | reverse complement strand
ACGTGAGGAGGCATTCATTGCATCCCTTCCTTACGTTGATCTGAAAGTAATCGATGCGCTTGATGCAAGAGGATTAAATGTCAAATATCTAGGTCCGATGATAATGAAGGAAATGTCATTATACGGATTTGGGTTTAATGAATATAAACACATTCTCAATCACATGATAAAAGTTCATGGTCTTGATTTTGCCCAGACTGTTAAAAACAGCCCGGAAATTTTGTTTGAAAAAATACAAAGAACGACCCCGGGACATTTTGTGGATTATTTGGCGGATATTGGTGTCAACCTATCTGAATTGAGACATCCGGTTACGGGAGAAACGCTGGCGCATGTTGCCGCGCGGCAGGGTAATACAAATGTTCTTGAAAGATTATTGGCGCATAAGTTTGATTTTAAAACTACTGATAAATCCGGAGAAACCGCCGCCGATGTTGCCACAAATAAACGGGACGGAATTCAGGCCGTAATATGGCTGAATGACAAAGCAGGTGTTTTGCCGGATTGCGGCAAAAGAAAACGTCCCAAGAAATTCAAAGTACCTATGTCGGCCGATATACATGCGGGCTTTACACGGGTGCATAAAGCCGTAATTGAAGGGGATATAGGTTGTTTGATGACCTATATCAAAGAAGGGGATGATCTTTCCCAGCTTACAGATCCGATAGGTGATTCCCCCATTGATATTTTATTCAAAAATTGGAAAGGCATAAAAAATCCTCATGGGGTCCTTGCGGTCTTTTTACGTTATAATTTGGATATTGTTGCCAATCCAGACAATATTCGTATGGCGCTAAAGCAGGGGAATTTTGATCTAACGTATACCTATCGCGAGATTTTTGAGTATGTATTTCAAAAAATCTATAAAGACGACCACGTTGAAGATTTACATGAAAAAGTACTGAACGGTCTGATTGAAAACAAGGAAATTACGAATGAAAATGCATCAAGTATATTTTTCTTTAAATTTAATCCTTCCGTTGTTGCAAGAAGTTTCTTTAAACATATAACCATAATTGATGAAAAATTGATCAGAGCTTTCGATGGTTTGGCCCGCGAATCATCCGAAGCACTAAGGTTAATAAAAGCGGACGCCCAAAAAGTCTTTGATATTATCAGTGATGAATCAATACGAGAGTCTCGTGATTCTTATCTCATTACTTTGGCATGGCTCAAGGGATCAGGCGTAGATGTTGCAAATCTGCGTGATGCAAAAACAGGAGATACACTGGCGCATATAGCCGCCAAAGGTAACCATATTGATATTTTACGATTTTTACATTCACTGAATTTTGATTTTGAACAAAAAAATAACAAAGGACAAACTGCTGCCGATTTAGCGTCGAATGATGGGAAATTGTTTTTAGATTGGGCACAAAAACGCACTGCTGAACTGGTCACTATGTCGGTTGACGAGGATCCGGAATGGGCCAGAGTATATCGTAAAATACGTATGTGGTCTGATAAAATTCAAATGTGCGGCCCTCTCACGCCATATCAAATCATGCAAGGTTTTATAGATTACGACGAATTGGCTATGCCAAAAGGCTTAGTTGACAACGGCATATCACCAGTTGTGATGATCATTGAAACGGGATTAGAGACAGATCGCATAAAGTATGCGCGGGCGGATCATCACGCTCAAATGACATGCAATGCGGCCATGGGAACAATACAGATCACATCCAACTCACAGAACCACGCTAATGTTTTAGTCTTCAATGGTTTGCCTAAACTTGATGAGAGTAATGGGTTATTAAAACCATACATGACTGGTATAGATACAAACAACATTATTTTTTCCTATTCGATGGGCCCCGATCGAGACGAAAAAACACCGGATGCTCTAAGAAAACGTTATTTGAATTCTGCAAGTGTGGTCGACGCATGGATGCGATATCGAACTACACACATATTGTATAACTCAAATGGGAACACCAGGGACGATAGTCTACTTATCGTCGATGACGTTACGTTTCAAATCGGTGATCCGTCTCCTTACGAACATGTTGCACGATCAGTCAATGTAGGGGCGGCAGAAAGAAGTTATCAAGTGGGAGGTAAAAGCCATATTGAATCAGCCTATTATAGCAGTCTGCATCCTACATTTTGTGCAATTATACCAGAGGTGCATGTTGGGCAGATTTATTCAGGTACATCTGCGGCAGCACCGACAGCAGCAGGTATAGAACAACGTCTAATGGATATGTTTGGGCGCAGTGCGAAATTGCCACATGGAGTTATTCATGAAGATATTGTCGCAGCATTAATATTGACGGCAAATCACGATTATCGTGATGGGGTTACCAATAAACCCGTTAAACCATTTTCTGCAACATCAGGTCTACAATGGTCCGACGTTTGTGGAGCGGGTGTCATTGATGCAACCAAGGCAAGCAAGCTTCTGCATGAAATGGTAGAATGGACATTAAACGATGATAGAATTCACCCCACACGTTTTGATGTGGCACGACATGATATAAATCTTGCTTCAGAAAAAGAAATCACCGTTCAGGGTACAGGTCAGAAACTTTATGAATATAGAATACAAGTTGATAGAGCGGGCATAATTATAAATATGGCAATAGGTGCAAAATTCAAAGGTGACGTTGG
>JAUICS010000009.1 GCA_030427765.1 Alphaproteobacteria bacterium | reverse complement strand
CAACCATTCATACACTTCCGGACAATGGACATAGTCCTTATCTATTTTGTATTCAAAGCCGCGCGCGGCAGGTGATGTCTTCGCATAAACGCTTTTCACCTTATACCGAATTGTCCATTTCCGGCCCATCAGCATTTTTACGAGTGTGGCAAACCGTTTAATCCGTTTTTCCTTAAACCCATGATCAATCAACCGAGGATTAAAAATTTCGGCATCACAGAACAGATCAGGATGCTGGTTCAACAAATGTTGCAAATGCGTGGAACCACTTCGCCCGATAAACGTTACAAAGAAAGGTTTTTCTGTTTTGATTTTTATGTCGTCTAGCATGACATATTTCACTACTATAATAATCGTCTTTACGCAAAATCTTTGAATATCACTAAAAAATATGAAGAGTGTTTGATTTCAACATCAATCTGTTTTAATCGGATAGAATGACAAACAATAAACTGCCCTTGATTCATATAGGACTTCCCAAAGCCGGAAGTAGCACGTTGCAAGAATGCCTATTTTCAAAGCATCCTGAGCTCGAGTACTTAGGTCAAAGTAATTTACACCAAAATAAAAATGCAAAATATGTCATAAAATCTATTTTGAAAGATGGGTATTTCGAAACTGACAGCGTTAAGAAACATGTCGAGACAATATGTCAGGATATAAAATCCAAGGGCAAAACATTGCTTGTTAGTGATGAGGCAATAAGTTTCGGTGAGTTTTTGTTACGTGGGCAACAATGGGAAATCATTTCCGATCACTCCAGAACGGCCAATAATATCCGGCATATATTAGGACCATCACAGATTCTTGTTGTTCTTAGGGCTCAGATAGACTGGCTAATATCCATGCACAAACAAGGGTTAAAAAACGGACGTTACACACATACGAGTTTTGATACTTGGCTAACACATGAAATGGCCAATAAAAAAGATCATCTATTTGCGCTCATGGATTATCATAACCTTTATCAAAGTTATGCTGATACATTCGGCAAAGATAGCGTACATATTTTGTTTTATGAAGATTACAACAGTGATTTCAAAAACATAGGGCTTAAAATTGGCGAAATATGTGGCGTAGACGCTAAAACATGCGCTTCACTCATCGGTGATGACATTCGTAACAAGTCTGATGAAACATTTACCACAATCCCCCTGCCTATCAAAAAAATCTTTCAAAACACATTAATCGGAAATGTAAAACACCTCATACCTGAGGCCATCAAACGCTGGGGTCATAAACATTTGAGCAAAGAGCAAGAATATTCAAATTCCATTTCATGTGAACTTAGAGACATGATATTTCAAAATTTCCGGGACAGTAATCGTGCACTTTGTGATGAATTAAACCACAAACCCAAAGCCACAGAACTTTATTATTAAGCTGCATCCGACATGTCAGTTTTGCGCATAGATCTCACATGTGACCAGTAATTGTATTTTTCCAATAGATCAAAACCATATGCGATATCGTCATCACTTAGATGCTCCTTATATCCGCCAACTTTACCTTTGCGGGTCTTATACGTGTTTTCATCACTTACGTCCTTCGGAGAGAGAATTTTGCCATACTGGCCTTTAAAACCACCCTGTTTCTCAATTGCACGCATATTTTTAAATGCACCAAATCCAACAATGTTACTGGTCAATTCTGGAGACGGTTTTGATTGTGTTATAAATTCAATAATGCGCACCATTTCTGCCGTACAATCACGGTGCATCGCTTCATATTCAATAACGATAGCATCTTTTACGTTTGCCAAATTTTCCATCCATAACAAGTTGAACTTGATAATTTTTTCTATCCCATAATGCGGATCACGGATGAACGCATGAATATTATCGTCATACTTGCCTAGCCGTGCGGAAGCTTGAAAAAAACCTGATACTGCCGTATCCAGTGGATCACGAATCAAAAAGACTACGCGCTTATGTGCATATTCGTTTTCATCAAACGAGAGTTCCTCCATATGATGTGCCGCACGATGCTCTGATCCCGCATGCGTATACTGCGTAAAATACTTGCCGTAATCAAGCATCACACGCAGCCATGTACGACCCGATTTCGGGAATGACACAACAACTGTATCGCCCCAGAATAGTTTCGAGCGTAATTTATATATCGGATTTAAAAGTGAACTGCTCAGCATAACCGCGTTTCCTGTCACGATCCTTTGTATTCACTTATGACGCCTTTATCAATGCGGAATGCGTTGTCCGCGTAATCAAGAACCGTTTGATTGTGAGTAATCGCAATCACCGTAATGTCTTTTGATAGGGCCTTTATCATTTCAAGAAAGTCTTTTTCCGTGTTTTTATCGAGGGCGCTTGTTGCCTCATCCAGAAGCAATAGTTTCGGTTTGGATATCAAAGCGCGTGCAATGGCAATTCGTTGACGCTCCCCACCGGAAAAACGTTGACCTCGCTCCCCAACAATCTCATAAACACCATTAGGAAGTTTCTCTACAAAATTTTTGGCACCGGCATCATCCAATGCCTGATAGACCATTTCTTCGGTAAAACTGTCCTGTCCCATCGTGATGTTGTGATAAATACTATCGTGAAGCAGCGGACATTCCTGCGGCACGTAACCGACTGAGTTTCGCCAGTCCTGCAAATCGGCGTCTTGCAGGTCAGTTTCATCAATTAAAATTTTACCAGATTGCGGTTTATAAAAGCCGAGTATTAAATCGATAAACGTTGTTTTTCCGGCACCGGATGACCCGATAACCACATTGAATTTTTTGGCATCCAACCGGATAGAAACATTATCCAGGGTCTTGGCATCTTCAGAAGTCGGCACGTGGGAAAAGGATACCCCATCAAACATAATCGCAATTTCCAGAGGCAGATTTGTTTTGGTTCCGTCCCATACCTCCTTTGCATCATCTGCTGCCTTAACTTTTTGCATAATTGACCAGTAGGCGCTTTCATTCGCAACTTGTTTTTGATACGTCACCTGAAGGCCTGTGATTTTTTGTGAGATACGCAGAAACATGAAGGCAAAGGTAATAATGCTAACCATCGATAAATTTGCGTATTCGTAGGATAAATACATGCCGAGAACCGTTATAGTGACAAATATGGGTTCACGGACAACTGTCAAAAACTGATTGCCTATAATCTGTTTCTTACGTGATTCACGAACAGCTCGAGAGTCCTGACGCAACAGATTTATGAAATATTTTGAACGCCCCATTGCCTTGATAATTTTCACGGCGCCGATACTGTCGGTGACCAACGACGACAGGCTGGCCATATGTTTGGTCTGGGCCTTTCCACCAGCCTTAACCATCGCCACAAAACGATATAAAACCGCCATAACCGCAGCCCCAACCAAACAAGCCACGATTGTCAGTTGCCAGGATATAAGGGATGTCATCAACAGATAAACCAGAACAATAATACTGTCCGAGATAATTTTACACATCGTCTGGTAGGACTGAGACGCACGCTCAGCCTCCGTCCCGATAGCGTTCGCGATGTTGCCTGACGGCAATGATTGAAAATGATGCCACCGCGCATTCATCAAACCGCGTATCATGTTTACACGTAAATTATTAGCCGTATTGGCCGTCGCATAGCCAACATTACGTTGCGCCACCAATAAAAAAATCGCTTTCAATGTTATCAAAACCAACACTGACAACATTACCGTTTCAAGTCGCAACGGGATATTGAACATTTCAAAGGCCGCAAAAATATACTGCCCGAGCTGGTTATCAACAGTTTCAAAGTTATTCAATATCGACAACAATGGCAGCAAAGATGCAGCACCCATTGCCTCAGCAATGCCTGCAGCCAAAAATGATACAATAACAATGAAAGACCGCATTTTGTAACGCCCTATCAACGCCTTGCCTAAACGGAATGCGTTTTCCTTATTGTCTTCATGTATATCTGAATTCTTTGTCACGATGTTTTTTCCAGAAAAGGCCAATTCATTGTTTTGCCTATATGATTTGAAACATAATCGATTGCAGGCTGCAACTCACGTTTTAACATTTCGGCACTCTCATCCGACAAATTCATATCCGGTGCCTGTTTTACAATGTTTGTATCGCGTCTGTCTTCATATTTTTGGCTGGTGTTTTCCTGTTCATCCCCCGCAACAGGCGTAAATGTAAAATCCGCAGATATATCCAGAAACGCCGATATATCCTTCATCGTCGCTACCTGATCCTTAATCCAGTCTTCAAAAATCATGACATGTACCTGTCCGGCCGGATAGGTGCTTAAAACCTTACTCAAGTGAATGTCATAACGGTTACGCAAGACAAGCGTATGGTCTTTTTCACCCGCCATCTCCCCTTTAATGCAGGCATCAAAACGTTTTGGAATTTTCCCAAGATAATAATTTTTCTTGTACATCGACCGGATGCGATCAAACGGGTTACGCAGACTGATGATAATTTTTGCGTCCGGATAATGGTGGTGAATACGGGTAACCGCACATTCATCGCGATCATATTCTACAATGCCATCGGCGTTATAAAGCATATCGGCGTAAAAGTAGAACGGCGTGATTTCCCCGATCATTTTCTGTCCCGCATATCCCTTAAAATACGGGCGGTACCCATTCAGGTTTTTACGGTAGCGTGCGTCACGGTCAAAATAATGAATTTCCTTGGTTCGCGGCATAAATATGTCCGGATGTTGCCCCAGCATGTGGTAAAGGGCCGTTGTGCCGGAACGCGACGCACCGATCACGAAAAAATTCGGACCCTGCGGCGGCAATAAACCGCAAGCATCGAACAGACGCTCTTTTATGTCATTCTTAAGGTTAGTTAACATTGCGCCAAGCTGATAAGTTTATATCCAGCAATTTTTCAAGCCGCGTTATTTCTGCATCGAAAATATCATGCAACTGTGCCAAAACAACCGCATCAACACCCTCCAGATGTTCACGGTTGTCGCCGTCCATCGCGTTCATCAGATCGACAACACGGTACAGACGAAGCTTACGAAGGTTCTTTTCAACATTCTGGCGGAATTTTGATTTTTTGGTTTTGGCCTCGTTCACCTTTTTCCCAATCGTCTCCGGCAGAAACGTATCATCAACACCCATAAAACGGTATGTATCCTGAATAAACCCTTGCGGGTTATGTTCCAGATCATCAAACAGCTGCACATGAATATGCTTGCGGTCGAATAATGTTAAGTAGCGTTCGATATGGTCCGCGTAAAATCCGGTTTGGACCCAGCTATTGAATAAATCGTAGTTTTTAAAAACACTTTCAAAACTATACTGAAAATCCGATTTCTTTTTGTTGTGCCAGTAATGGGAAAACGCCCGTGTAAGGGGTTCACGCAAGCATAAGATGATCTTTGCATCGGGGTTATAGGCATGGATACGGTCATGGGCCTTCAGGTCACGAACGTAACTTGGTGTCATATCGACGGAAACACTTCCGGATTGCGCCGTATCAAACTGGCCGTGGTACCAATCAGGCCCGCGGTGATAAAACATATCAAAATAATGGACGCTGTCTTTTTTGGCTGTTACAACATCAGGATGCTCGCGAAAGCAATGATATTGCCACGTCGTTGATGATTTTTGCGGGCCGATATGAAAGAACTGGACAGGTTTCATGCCTGATTAATACCGTAAGTGGGACTCTAACTAAAGTATTTTATATGCCGAAAAAGATTATCGTTCACGTTGGCTTTGGAAAATGCGGTTCCGCATCTATTCAGGAAGGTTTACTGAAATATAAAGAGGCGTTGGCGCAGAACGGATATGCGGCCTTCACCCACGATGATTTTGACGGGTTACGCCGCGCGGCACTCGGCACCTATCACGACCATCACATTCCTATCGAACGTCAATATCTTGATCCCTCGACAAAAAATCTGGATATTACCTCGATTGCCGATGACATCAATCAAACGCTTCTGGCGACAAAAAACACCCCCGTTTTAAGCAGTGAATATTTTTTAGACATTAACCCTGCGCGATCACAGGCACGAATAAACTTCCTCAAAAACATCGTAAACGGATTTGATGATGTCGAAATTCAGGTTTATTTCCGAAAGCCCGATGCCTTAATCCGGTCCGTTTACATGCAATGGTATAAGCCCGATTTTGCCGTTGATTTTAGCGACTTCATTCATCATTTCGACTTTATGTCATCCGGTGACAACAGTTTTTATACGGCCAATGCAAAAACAATCGTTGATAACATTCGAAATATCATCCCCATTGCCAATATTCGTATAACAGCACTCGAAACAACCAAACAAAAAGGCGGCGTTTTTGCCGATTTTTGTCATGCTTATGACCTCGGTGCATTTGCAGATAACGCACCAAGCATTGAAAAAAATACCAGTATCAATGCCGATAGTTTTGCCGTGCTCTATACGGCACGGAGCCACCTTGGCAAAGATGAAATGGCCGACATGCACCGTTATCTTAAAAAAAGTAACTTTGGCAAACAGCACGATCATTATTACCTTCTAAGCAAATCACTGCGGCAAAACATCTATGATGCCTATGCAGATGACCTGACGTCGCTGGAAGCTGATTACGGCTCACATCTTGGCAATTTCCTTGATGAATGGAAACACGATATTGAGAATACCCCAGACAATCTGGGAGAATTGAAACAGGATGTATACACGGCGGGATGGCCCCTTGCCCAAAAGCATCTTGCCGATCACGCAAACCGCCGCAGTATTTTGGAGAAAGTCAAAAACATCATTAAAAAAGCGATTTCAGCATGAATGACAAAAACAAACCGCTTGTCTCCGTCGGGATACCCCTTCGTAACAGTGAACAGCATATCGAGCGTTTACTGACCGAAATCACCAACCAGACATACGGTAATCTTGAAATTCTTATTTCGGACAACAACTCAACTGACGAAACAGAGGTGCGCTGTAAGGAATTCGTAAAAAACGATAAACGCATTCGTTACCACAAACATAATAAGGATTTAACGGCATCCGAAAATTTTGTCTGGCTGCTTGAAAACGCATCGGCGGAGTATTTTTTATGGGCGGCGGATGATGATATGCGTGAGCCAAATTACATTGAGGCGCTCCTCAATCAAATGATAGGTGATCCGGCCTGCGTGCTTGCATACGCACCCGCAAAAACATTTAAATCTTATGAGGAGCAAGTTTACAAAGATACAAAACTTCAGCAGTTTCCAAACACATCCTTCTGGGCGAATTCGGATTTTATCATTCAAAGTTCGCGGACAATTATTTACGGCCTATTTAAGCGGCAGGCGATGGTTGATTATGCTTGGTTTCCATGCATGCACGGAAATGATACGGCCATTTTAATTTATCTTTCTACGCTTGGCACATTGCGTATGGCGGACGATACATGTTTCTACCAATTCCGGCGGCCGCAGACGAAGGAATCACGGTCCCAGCGGAATTTTTATGCGAGCGCCAAGCAATTTCCGCGGCTGCATCAACTCTATTGGTATACACGGGCGGCACGTTTTGGAATGAATAAAACGGGACGGCAGAAACCGTTTATGGTTCTGTATCTCTGGTTTGCTTACGCAAACCTTATAAAGCGCAACATGAAATACGCCCGAAAAAGATTTGTTGATATTCTGCGTTACTTCCGCTTCAAGTAACCGTCCGGCGCGACGGTAAGCAATAATTTGTGCTCAATCGACTTATCAATCTCAAACTCCGGATGTGTTTTGAGGTATTCCCAGACAGCGGTTTTTGGATTGTCTGTTTTGTTCCATGGGCGATTTTGATACATGCTTTCCGGCATATCCTCAATCGCCGTATCGAATACGATGCAGTAGCTGCCGGACGAAACAAGCGGTGCGTAGGCTTCAAGCTCCGCCAGCACGTGGTCATGCGTGTGATTTGAGTCCAGAACGACAAGAATGTTTTTATATCCTTCGGCGTAGCCTTTCACCTGCTCAATCACATCGTCTTCAATCGATGATCCCTCAATCATATCAATTAGATGGGATACCGGGTGCTGCTCAATCGCCTCACGGTTATGCGACCGGATATCGATATCTACGCCAAGCACCTTACGTTTTGATGCTTTTGGATCGAGGACTTCGCCCTTCTCCACCGCCTCGCAATAATCAAGCATGGCCAGCATAGATGCGCTTAAGATCAATGACCCGCCATGTGCAATACCCATCTCAATGACCAGATCCGGCTTTACCTGCCAAATCAGTTCCTGCATCGCCACCATATCCTGCGGCAACTGGATAATCGGGCGGCCAAGCCACTGAAAATTGTATGTGTAGTTATATTTCGCACTGTCTTCGAGGAATTTCCAGCAACTGCCCAGCAGTGCGGAATCATTGCCCACTGCCTTAATATTGGTTTCTTTTTCGTCCTCAAATTGCTGAACGGGATTTGCGGCTGTGCTCATATCAAATGGTCCTATTTCTTGGTAATTACGGCGTAAATGATATTACAGTCTTCGGGGTTTTCTTTGCCGTACTCATAACACGCACGGCAGAATTCCTCACGCCAGTCTTTTTGTTCACCGCCAACACGGCCCCAACCGAAATTGTTGCCTTCCCACAACCCATTTTGTAAGAACCAGTCAATTTGCGCAGTGGACATCATTTTGTAGAAAATGCCGCCTGTTTCCTTAACGGTCAGACCTGCACCCTCAACATCCTTACGCAGGCTCTTGATATTGTATGAACGGCGATGTCCGGCAATATCAATATCAAACGGTGTTAATTCATCACATGACGTTAACGTGCCCATTAGCACGGCGATTTTACGGTTTACGGCATCGCAGTTCGGAACATGCACGACCATAACGCCATCATCACTCATAAACGATGCGGCCTTTTGCAAAAGGGCCTGCGGATCAATCACATGCTCAAGAATATCAAGCATGAAAACAGAATCGAATTTTTCATCCGTTTCAAATTCTTCAATCAAGGATTCATGGAATTCAGCGTCAGGACATAAATCACGAGCCTTCTCAAGATGCGTACCGGACGCATCAATACCAACAACACGGTCAAAACGTTCACAAAACGCCTTGGTCATCAAACCATCGCCGCATGCAAGATCCATCAGGGAATTACCGGTTGCATGCTCAAGACATGATTGCACCTTATACTTCGCAAGTATCATGTTGTAGGTTGTATGATATGTTGTCCGGCTCCAGGGATATTCTTCCTGTCTTTTCTTTTCGGCTTCCATACCCATTGCTGCTATCCTTTCGTTTTATCCGTGGAATCTATAGCGTCATTTAGCCAATCTTTAAAGCATTTTTGTGCTTTCCAGCCAAATGTATCCTGCGCCTTCGTGCAATTCATCACCGTATTGGGGGCATTATCATCAATATCGATATGGGATACTCCTACCTTAACGTCCATGCGCTTAACAATTTGATTTGCAATTTCATTCGTTAAAACACCCTTTTCAGAACCGATATTAAATGTTCCGGTTACGTCGTTTTCAATGACCGCATCGATTGCGGATTGAATATCCCCGACATGAATAAGATCAAGTAACGGAAAGCCGTTTTTATACTGGTGTGTTACGATATCCTGTCCTGCCACAACCTTTTTCAGGAAATTGTATAGGAATTTCGGGTTTTCCCCATCGCCATATGGTGTCCCAAGACGCAGCACCGTTGATTTTACATCAAAATTCTTGGCATAAAGGGCAATCAACTGTTCCACCATATACTTTGTCTCGCCATAAATGCCTTTTGGATTACACACCGCATTTTCATCCGGGTTATCATTTTGGCTGCCATATACCTCAATCGTAGACGGGTAAATAAAATGCACACCATTATCGCGGCAGATATCCAGCATGTTACGCAGCATGGTTATTGTTTGCCCTGCCGCCGGGTTCGTCATTTTTGTAAGTGGATTGGCCAGATGGACAATAACATTGATGCCGTTATCCTTTACCAGACAATCAAACTCCGCCACATCCACCGCGGGATCAAGGTCGGTTTTTTGGCCGTCTAAATTGAGAGTGTTACCGCCCGTGACAAGAACCCGCTTTCCATCACCAAACGATGGCAATTCTTCGCCCAGCGCATAACGGACAATATTCAGCATTTCAACCTTAATCGATTTTTCACCCGTTGATGCAATGGTAGTTCTGATGGCATCACTGAAGGGAATATTTTTGTGGCGGGCGAGGATACCTGTTGCAACAGCGTTGCTGCGTGAAATACCGTGATCACAGCATACGACAAGTTTCTTGCCCGTCTTCAGGATGTTAAGGCCATCGGCAATACGTGACCGAATTGCGGCGGCAGTGTTACCCCCCTTATCCACCAGATCACGCACATCCAGAATACTGTAATCATCCGATGCCGGAACCTTTGTAAATGGTCCCGTCCCAATATTTTCGTTGATCCAGCGTATCACGTCTTCAGGTCCCTAAATCCGACATATTGTTCTGTAAGTGAACGCATATAATATCCGTAACGCACATCGTCCGGAAACGATATGTCCTGCCCCATCAAATACCGCAGGTAAATATCAATCTCATTAAAACCGGCCATCGCACGCAAGTAAGATGATGCCGAAAACCGAGGATTAATTTCAAACGGCACAAAGACATCGCCTTTTAAACGACCTTGGATATTTAGCGGCCCGCGGCTGCCGATCGCTAATGAAATTTTTTCACAAGTGTTTCGAATGTCGGGAAAATCCTCAATCAACCCTTGTGAATATCCGGTTGAAATCAAGCCTGTTTCACTTTTTTGAAGAACAGATAGTTTGCTGTTAAAAATCCGTTGCAGGGCGATGGATGATATCTGGTCACCGATGGTCAGCGTACCGACGGTAAATTCCCCATCCTCATGCGGTACGTATTCCTGAATGATCGGCGTTTTGTCATTACGAAGCAGGTAGTCGACATAGATTGCGGCCTCCGCCTTATCCTTTGCAAGAAATACAAATGAGCTTCCGCCGCTACCTGTTGATGGTTTGATAACGCAGCGCGTACCGTCCGGAATAACCGTCTCGAAATTATCCGCCGTTGCCGATACGGGAATGGACACGCCGATATCCTTTAAACGGTCAAAGCATGCCGCCTTATCGGAGCAAAGCGCAATAACATCCGGATCGTTCATAGCAAGACGGATACCCTTTTCTTTCCAAAGCGTTATCTCTTTTGCCAGAAGTGAGGTCGGTGCCTCCCCGCCAGGAACGATTATATCAATACCGTGTTTATCGCAAATATCGGCAATATCAGGAATGTAATTATCAATATCGATTTTGAATGTCTGCTTAAACCCATCCTCATAAAGACCATAGGCAAGCTCCGATACATCGCAGCCGTATATATCGTAACCACCAGAAAATTTCAGACATTTCAGAATTTCCGTGCCAAGTGACGCGCCGCCAATACCGGCAATAAGAACTTTTGCGTTTCTCATGACCTAAGTCAGTGCCTCCCGCACCACATTGCAAACACGATCAATCCCCTCATCCGTAATATCGTGATAACTGGCAAGGTTCATTGCGCGTTTATATAGATCGTAACTAACCTCATTTTCCGGTTTATCGTCAAACATCGGAAGCATGGATAACGGCCAGAAGAATACACGCGCATCAATGTTCTGCTTCTGAAACGCCTCAATCAATTTTTCGCGATCAAACGGAACATCCTTATCAACGACAATGGTCGGCATCCAGTATCCGTTAATTGTGCCCTCACCCTGCGGATTCATCTTTAGCGGTAAATCTTTCAAACGTTCATAATATTTTGCAAATATGTCACGTTTTCGTGCGATCAAATCGTCAATCCGTTCCATTTGGGCGCAGCCAATGGCCGCCTGTATATTCGATATTTTATATTTATATCCAATCATATCGGCCCAGAATTGTTTTGTCTGTCCCTTGGCGCGGCCATGATTATTCAGAGTTGAAACGGTTTCAAACAATTCATCATCGTTTGTAACAAACATACCGCCTTCACCGGTTGTAATGGTTTTAGTGCCATGGAATGAAAAGGTTGAAAATGCACCTAATGTTCCGGCCTTTTTCCCTTTGTAGACAGAGCCCATGGCTTCGGCCGCATCCTCAATCACCGGAATATTATAACGGCGACTAATATCCAGCAGGGAATCCATATCACATAAATTGCCGTAAACATGAACGGCGATAATCGCCTTGGTTTTTGACGTTATTGCGGCCTCAACCTTCGCCGGATCAATAACCCAGCTATCGGGCAGCACGTCGACAAAAACAGGCTTTGCCCCGACATAGGTGATCGGTGCTGCTGACGCAATCCAGTTGATATCCGCCAAAATAACCTCATCCCCAGCGCCAATACCAAGGGCGGTTAGCCCCATGTGAAGGGCGCCGGTACAGCTTGATGTCGCAATAGTATGTTTTGCACACAGGTGATCACAAAACAGCTTTTCGAACCTGGCGATATATTCATAGCATTTTTCGCCCCAACCATTGCGCGCGGCATCTGTTGCGTATTCGACCTCAAGCTCGGTAATCGACGGTTTTGTATAGGCGACTTTTTCGAGAGACTTACTATTCATTATCCATCAACCTGCTTCAATTCCGGTACGGCCGTAATAAACACACCGCCCCAGCCAAATATGTAATTATGGTGATTCTGAACCTCCGCCGCGATGTTCCATGGCAGGATGACCACCAGATCCGGTTTGCGTTCTTTAAGTGCTTCTGGTGGCAGGATTGGAATGTGACTTCCCGGTAAAAACTTACCCTGCTTGGCAACCGCAGCGTCACAGACAAAATCAATCAAATCTGTCTTCACACCTGCATAATTCAGGATTGTGTTCCCCTTCGCCGCCGCGCCATATGCCGCGATGGTTTTGCCCTGATTTTTTTGATCAATCAGGAAGGTCAGGAAATTGTTCTTAACATTATTGGCACGTTCCTGAAACCCGATATAGGTATCAAGTGCATCAAGTCCGAATTCCCGTTCCTGTGTTAAGATCTTTGTAACCGCATCAGACTGCGCAAATGATGCATTTTCATGACACCCATAAACACGTAAACTGCCGCCATGGGTCGAAAGCTGCTCAACATCATAAATGCGCAATCCCGCCGCGGTAAATATGGCCCCCACCGCGATTAATGACAGGTATGAGAAATGCTCATGGTAAATCGTATCAAACTGCGTATGTTTTATAAGTTCTAGCAAGTGCGGAAACTCCAGAGTGATTGTTCCCTCAAGCTTTAGTGCCGCAGCCATCCCCTTAGTAAAATCATTAATGTCTGGTACGTGCGCGTAAACGTTGTTACCGATAATCAAATCGGCCTGCTGATCACCTGCCGCGAGGTCTTTTCCCAGGGCCTCACCGAAGAATTCACGCTTGACAGGGATGCCAAGTTTTTCGGCGGCCTCCGCCGTGCTGTCCGTTGGCTCAATCCCCAAACATGGAATGCCGCCAGAAACAAAGTTTTTTAGAAGATATCCGTCATTTGAGGCAAGTTCAATCACGAAACTATCACCGTTTAAACCAAGACGGTTTGTGATCATCTGGCAGTATTCTTCCGCATGTTTTAGCCAGCCTTTGGATGTTGAGGAAAAATACGCATATTCACTGTCGAACAGGGCATCGGCTTCCGTAAAATCCTGCGTCTGCACCAGCCAGCATTCATCACAAACCATAACCTTTAGCGGGTATGTCACTTCCGGCTTTTGCAAGTCATCTTGCTTTAGGTAGGCATTTGACGGCGGGGCAAAACCCAGATCAACAAATGTATGCTCTAATCCTGTTCCGCAATGACGGCATTTCATAATGTTATCCCTTCAAAATCATCCTTTATCGGCGGGTGGCTGCTATCCCGCTGCGACACATCCACCGGATCCAGTGGCCAGTTTATACCAAGTGCAGGATCATCATATTTTAATCCGCCCTCGGCATCCGGCGTATAAAATTCCGTATGAAAATACAGCATTTCACTATCCGGTTCCAGAACC
>JAUICS010000322.1 GCA_030427765.1 Alphaproteobacteria bacterium | reverse complement strand
TCTTACCGCACCCTTTCATCCTTACCTTGCACCATAAAGGCACAGGGCGGTTTGCTTTCTGTGGCACTTTCCCTAAGATCGCCCTCGCCGGCAATTAACCGGTACCGTGTTTTCGTGAAGCCCGGACTTTCCTCTCCCCTTCCGAAGAAGGGCAGCGATTATCCAAGTTTCAAATATGGGTATGTAGATCGCAAAAGGTCAAAAAAGTGAATCTATTTCTGAAGTTCGACACGCACATGTTCCCACGGAAATGATGGACCGGGGTCTTTTTTGCGGTCCGGCGCAATATCGGAATGGCCAATCACACCATCAACACCTATTCCGTGCCGTTCCATAATCTCCCGGCAGAGTTGGATAAGAACCTCAATTTGTCTATCAGCAAACTCCGGGTAATCCGCAAACTCCCCTTCGTTTACCAGTTCAATACCAATAGATACGCCATTGATATCGGTTTCACCATTCCAGAATGACTTTCCTGCATGCCATGCGCGTTTATCTTCCTCAACAAACTGTGTCACAGTGCCATCAACATCGATCATGTAATGCGGACTAATCGGTCCGGCATTCGGGTCGGTCGTCGTGTTCATATAAAACTGTGCGGCATCCGCCGCCCTTTTTGTCCCCGTGTAATGTATGATGATCAGACTTGGCGTTTTGCCGTCACGGCGATCATTAAAATTTGGTGAAGGGGATTTATTAATGTTTATCATCACGCACCACCATAAGAAGTAGCAAGCCAACCACCCAAAACGCGATAATGGAGGCAAGGCCCACTCGTGCACTATCAAACGCAAGAGTCAGTGCGCCATATGCAAGAGGCCCAAAAAACGCAAGTGACTTTCCGGTTAAGGTATAAAAGCCGAAAATCTGTGCGGCCTTATCCGGCGGGGCAAGTGTTGCCGTCATGGTGCGGCTGGCCGCCTGTACCGGCCCAACAAACAGACCAAGGACAAGGGATGTCGCAATAAATGATGTGGCATCCTGCAGGAACAAAATAACCGTCCCCGTCACAATCAGGCCGATAAGGGATATGGTGATCACTTTCTTCGACCCGATTTTGTCATCCAGCTTTGCCATACCGAACGCCCCAACACCCGCAGTGACATTTAATCCAATCGCGAATAACAATATTTCCTGAAAACTCAATTCAAATGCGGCGGCGGCGAATACACCGCCAACGGTAAACAATGTTACCAGACCGTCACGGTACAGCGCACTGGCCAGTAAATATGTCAGCAGGTTTTTATCCTTCCAAACAACCTTCACGCCATCTTTCAAACCGCCCCAGCCCTTTGCAAACCGTCTCAATAACGGGGTGGTATCTGGTTTTCCTTCTTTAACCCATAGAAATAACGGGATGGAGAACACGGCAATCCACAACGCCACAAAAAAGACGGTGGCACGAATGTGAATTGCATCATCCTGCGGCAAGGGGATAAGCGGCGCAATACTACCCATACCTACGAACAAAATAAGTGTCATTGTTAAGGACACCAAACCGCCGGCATACCCAACCGCCCATGCCTTGCCGGACAAACTGCCCATATGGCCACGTTCGGACAAATCGAGAAGAAGACTGTTGTTAAACACCCAGGCAAATTCAAACGCGGCGTTTGCAAGACCCGCAAGAACCAACACAAGAATTATCATGGAAAAGGATGCGGCGGGCGGCCCAAAAAACAGCGAGCATGTCGCCAGACATCCAATAATCGTAAACGCCATTATCCATGGAACGCGGCGGCGCGAATGATCGGACACCGCCCCTAAAAACGGACTGGCAATCGCAACAAGCAAACCGGAACATGACATGGCCAGCGACCACCATCCGCCACCAACAGTTTCATCACCAAAAACACCTTTGGCGAAATAGACGCTAAATACAAATGTGATAATGATGGTTGAAAACGCCGAATGGGCCCAGTCATACAAGCACCATGCCATTCTGGCCTTTCCGTCTGGGCGAACTACATCATTCTTCATATTATGGTTCAACGCGGTCTCAGTCATCATGTAACCGTAATTGGTTGTCTTACGAATGGTAAGGTATAATAGAAATAATGAATATTAAAGATAAGATATAACAAAGGTTAGACAGAATATGCGTGTATTATTAGGATCTGTTTTTGCAGTTATTACCGCGATAGCGGTTTACCAATTCGGTTTCCATGCATATGCCGGAGATATATCAGCCATAAAAGACAGAAACGAGGGAATAATGAGTGAGCGCCCGCAAAATCTTCCAACAGCAACACTGGCAGGTGGCTGTTTTTGGTGTCTGGAAAGTGAATTTCGTCAGGTTGATGGCGTTGTTTATACAATTGTTGGATATACTGGCGGTCATGTTGATAACCCGACTTACCAACAAATCACGACCGCAACTACAGGCCATGCCGAGGCCATTGAGGTTGTCTATGACCCTGAGAAACTATCGTACCAAGACATACTCAATCATTTCTTTTTGAATGCCCATGATCCTACACAAATTAATGGGCAAGGTGTTGATATTGGCCCGCAATATCGCAGCGCTATTTTCGTACATAATGATGAGCAACGGAAAATTGCCGAAGACACCATCAAACGCATTAACGATGAAGGTGTTTTTTCCAAACCTATTGCGACAGAA
>JAUICS010000008.1 GCA_030427765.1 Alphaproteobacteria bacterium | reverse complement strand
GCGGTGTCCGAAGCTGGTATGACACGTTGGCAAGGAAGTCGAGCTTTAGTTTTTCGGCGGTTTCTAAGGCCGCGTTCTTTTCACGCAGGGCACGTTCGACCTTCACCGTATCGGTTACGTCAACATAGGTAACCATGACCCCGCCATCGGGCAGGGGAACGGTGGCAAAGTCGATCAGTGTTTCCCCTTTTAGTGTAAGACGGCCGCTTTGTTCCGTCCGTTCCAGAACCTGACGCAGAACAATATCTTTGGCCTTCGGCCATATCGCATCATCAAAATGATTTTGGATATATTTGATCAGGTTGGTGATATGCGGTTCGCCTTCAAGCGTTTCCGGATTCAATCCCCATATGCCCGAAAATGCGGGGTTGCACAGTTTTAATCGTCCGTCACCGCCATACACGGCCACGCCCTCGCTCAGGTTGTCGAGCGTTTCACGCTGCACAGCGATCAGGGTGTTGTAGGAGGATTCAAGCTCAAGCCGACTTGATACATCTTCGAACGTCATCATAATGCCGCCCATAGGGTGCGGCACGACCAGCATACGAAGGGCACTGCCGTCCGGCAGGTACATCATATCCTCATGCGGGTCGATCAGGCTGGTAAACATATCAAGCCACGATTTTTTAAAATGGCGAAAGTCGGCCTGTTCCGGCAGACGGCGTGTTTCCCGCAGTTTTTCCATGATTTCCGACAGGCTGGGGCGGGTATTCAGCCATTGTGATTCCAGTCCCCATAATTCGGAAAACGCGGAGTTGTAGAATTCCAGTGCCTTATTACTGCCGAAAATACCAATCGCGGTTTTCAGTTGTTCCAGCAAGACATTATGTGCGCCGATATAGCGTTTATGTGTGGATTCAAGGTCCTCTTCCCGCGTAATGTCGATGGCGGTGCCGATGGTACCTGTGCCGTTTTCAAACGGTGTTTCGCGAACGGATAGCAGGCGGCGGTCACCTTTTAAAATGCAGTGAAAACGGGTGAGCGTCTGTTTCTCATTCGTCATGCATTCAAGGGCGAGGTTTTTGATCGATTTATACAGTTTCTCATCCGGACGTTTGTCCTTGTCGCTTATGGATGTTACGGGGAATTCAATTTGTTCGGCCACCACGGCGGCGGGTGATTGTTCAATCGCATCGGCATATAGACGGTTGCACCAGACAAGATCGCCGTTACTATCCCGTATCCAGCTGATCATCGGAAAGTCGTCAAGCGCATCACGGTATCGTGTCAGCTCACTTTCAATCTGGGCGTTTTCTTCTTCTACGGCGCGGATTTTTTCCTTCTCGCCCGTATTGTCTTCAACCCATAAAATGTAGAATGCGTCACTGTCGTCGAGGGCTGCCCCCTTCTTACCGGTGATCTTGATCGCCTTGCCGTTATTGCGCAGCTGAACCTGAATGCAGAATTCTGTGCCTTTTTCCTGCAGCTCGCGGAAACGCCCTTCGAATGATGCGGCGTCCATGGCCTGTAGCGCGCGGCCGATGTCGTGCCATGACTGGACTTCCTGCAAATCAACGATATTCAGGAAATTACCACTATACGCAATTGTTCCGTCAGAACCGAAACCGCAGTAATCGCCAGGGAATGCCGCCAGAAACGCTTCCAGCCGCGCCAGATTTGATTTGATTGTCGGAACCTGAAGATATGTACGAAGAAAATTCAGCAACGGCTTTTATTCATTTGTTGATCAGAACATGTTATTCATACCACGTAACACGTTATCTCGACAAGACAGCCGAGACAAAACGGATACACCCACTAAGTCACTCTAACGTATGAGGATAGTAATGGAATATTTACACACAATGGTTCGCGTAAAGGATATTGAGGAATCACTGGATTTTTATTGTAACAAACTCGGCCTTGTGGAGGTTAGCCGCAAAGAAAATGAAAAGGGCCGTTTTACACTTATATTCTTGGCTGCGCCGGGTGATGTTGATGCCGCGCGTCAGAACAAGGCCCCGATGGTTGAGCTTACGTATAACTGGGACCCTGAGGAATATAAGGGCGGGCGTAATTTCGGCCATCTGGCATACCGTGTCGAGGATATTTACAAAACCTGTCAGGATTTGAAGGATAACGGCGTAGTCATCAACCGTCCGCCACGTGACGGGTACATGGCGTTTATTAAATCACCGGACGGTATTTCGATTGAACTTTTGCAAAAAGGTGATGCGCTTGAACCTGTTGAGCCTTGGGCCAGCATGGAAAATACAGGTACTTGGTAAAGAGGCTGGGTAAAGAGAGCATTAGTTGGACTCTCTATCCTTCGTGAAGGACCATTGCCCGCGGCCGGTCATGGTTGTCGGGAACTTGCAGGAATTATCACCGAACTCGGGATCGGGAATACAGTGATATCGCCGTAAGGCATTCATGTATTGCGATGTATATTCCATGCGGCACGATATGCAGTCTTTTCCAACGCGAGGTTTGTGTTGCTTGCCATCGTCCGTGGCCTTTGCAATTTCAATGTAGATGCAGCGTGGCTTACCGTCACATTTGTTAACGATGTAAACGGCATTTCTCTGTCCGGTTTCCAGAATGGCGAGCAACGCCATATACTGCTGGTCCCAAGTCCTTAAACGTCCGTTGAAATATTGTTTTGTATCTTCATACAGTTTATATGCCAGGCGTTTTGCCGCAGTTTCCCGCATTTTATCGATGCGGTCTTCTTCTGGAAAGACTTTCTGGCTGATGGCGCAGTTTGTAATGCCGACAAAACGGTGGTCGTACACATTATTGCATCCGCCACGTGTTTTCAGGATTAACGGCCATATAACTTCAAACCCTTTATCTTCGGTTTCATAGGCATTTGCAGGTGCGGCGGGTAATAAAAAGGCGGCGCATAGCGACAAGAGCAGGGCCAGAAACAATATGTGTTTAAACATGCTTCTGTTAAGTGCTTGTTTTGAAAAGAGTATATATTCTTTCATGCCTATCATCATTACATCATATATTAAAAATCCTTACAAATTTCCTTACATATGTCTTATATTGCTGCATCTAGTATGGCGGTGTTTGTAGAAAAACTGATTTTTTTGTTTGGCTTTTGGTAATAATTTTCTATGCTTTGGCTATAGCTTTAAAATTGATTAGACGCAGGTATAGGCATTTTGAAAAACCTATTATTCATCATTCAGGCCGGATTGATAATCGCCGCAACCGCATGGCTTGTGCAAAACCCGGGATATATTTCTGTGTCGTGGTTTGACTATAAGGTCACTATTCACGTTGGGCTGGCTCTAATCGCGCTCATACTGTTTTTGTGGTGTTTTGTGTATTTGGTCCGTTTTTGGTATTTCATGATGGATTTTCCAAAAACATGGCAAAAATACCGGATTATAACGGGTTCGAATGACGGTATAGATGCCCTGACAAAGGGGTATGTGGCCCTCGCATCCGGCGATAGCAATGCCGCCCTTCGTCAGGTGAATAAGGCAAAATCCGCCCTTCCAAAAAATAATAGCCACGGTCTTGTTTATTTGCTGGAGGCACAGGCGGCAAAGGAACTTGGTGATGAAAAACGCCGTGAGGCCGCAATCAAAAACCTGCTGAAGGACGACTCTTATGAAATACTGGGCATTCGTGCGCAGGTTAAGGATTTGCTTGAAAACGGGGATATTGAAAAAAGCATGTTGCTTATCGAAGATGCCATGCAAAAGCCAAAGTTAAAGGCAAAGAATAAACAGGCGTTGCAGGAGATATACTACCGCCTTGCCTTAATTTCCGGACAATGGGAAAAGGCACTGGATTACCTTCGCCTTATCAAACCCGATCATAATTTTTCGAAAGATCGTATTAAGGCCGATCGTGTGGCCCTTCTGACCGTTTTGGCTCAAAACGATAATGATCAGGTCGATGCGGCGAAGAAATTGAAGGAGGCAATCCGCCTTGATCCGTCCTTTGTTCCGGCAAACCGCGCGCTTATCAAAATATATCGGGATCAACAGAAAGAAAATTTGGCCCTATCCGCCATTAAATCGGCATGGAAGCATAACCAGCATCCGGATTACATTGCAGGTTGGGAGGCGCTTATACCGAAGAGCCAGTCAACCGGCGTCGGTGGGCGCACAAGCTGGTATAAAAAACTTCTCGATAAATCGCAGACATATGAAGGGTATCTGGCTTTGGCGCAAGTTGCCATTGATGATGGTTTGTGGGGGGAGGCAAAATCCTACCTGCAAAAGGCGGAAAAGATAAAACAGACGAAAGGACTTTTCGGGCTGTGGCTGCAACTTGAACGTCAAACCAGCAATGATAATGACAAGATGGATAGTTTGATCGAGCGCGCATCCATAGCAAAACCCGATAAAAAATGGGTGTGCAGTGAAACGGGGCGTATTTATCAGGACTGGGCGGTAATTGCCGAACCGCACGGCGCATTTAACTCCATAAACTGGATTGACCCGGATCAGGATAATATAAGTGAGAATTACGCACTGAGTTACCGACAGAACCTGATTGAACGCTATTTGCCGAAGGCAACGGATATTTAAACCGTTTTAGTGACGTTTCTTGAGCATCGGGCTAAGAACAAGAAACCCACCAAGGAACCCGCCAATATGCGCTGCCCATGCAACGGATGATCCGCCGGGGCCGCCGATAAACCCAAACCCAACCGATATAACAATCCAGATAATGATGAATGGCAGCAGGCTGTTCTTACCGTTTTGCCCGGCCATGCCGGAACGCTGCATCATAACCAGAATGGCGGCAAATAACCCGCTAATCCCGCCGGACGCGCCGATAACCGGAATGACGGAATACGGGAAAAATATGAAGTGGCATAAGGCACCAAACATACCGCACAGGATAAACAGGGCCAGAAAACGCCGGCCGCCTAGCCACCGTTCAACACCGGTTCCGAATGTCAGTAGCATGATGGAGTTTAAACCGAGATGCACAAAACTGCCGTGTAGCCACATATGTGTTATGGGGCCCAGAATACCTTGTAGTCCCCATGGGTATTCACCAGTATAGCTACCGGAAAAGAAGGCAAGATTGGAAATGATCAAGTGGTGTAGTTCACGGCCAATAAGGAATTCGGTGGAAATATGAATGACAATAAAACTTGTCACCAATGCCAGTGTTATTGGTGGTGCGTTGAATAAACGTTCTTTTTGTGGTGCGGTTTCGATGGCTGTGGTCTGGAATGTTTCCTGACGTGTTTTCTCTTTCCGCATACGATCACGTTCGGCCAAGGTCGGAATGCGGATAACATTGTCTTTATCCTCACCATTTCCGTTGTTATGACCGTTTGCGCCGTTGTGTTTATTGTCGTCTGCCATTGTCTAAGAATCCGGTATGGCCACAAAATGACCTCATAAAAAAATGACATTGTATCAAACAATGCCATTTTTGAAATATAGAGTTATTAAAGAGTTTTTATAATGTGCTAGGTAAAACTGGGCCCCGTAAACATGGTGGAGTTTTTCTCAACACTGTATTCATAATTTGCAGTTTCATCACCTGTCGGGTCCATGAATGCTGGCGGCATATATTTCGTAATGTAATTGCCGGCGGCGGATAGAATGTTTGTGCAAGATATTTTTGCGCTATTCACCTGGTCAACGAATGCATTAAGTACGCCTTCGAATGCGGTTTGCGCAATTTCCATGCCCATCACAACCATTTTCGTGATGTCGCCCACATCGGCGATAAAGCCTTCTGCCGCGGATGAAAATTCATGCAAATCTTTGATTGTTATGTCTTCGTCAGAGCCTGAGAAAGAACCTGTTTCATCGCCTTCACCGGATTCATCTTCAACGTATCCGTCTTTTGCAACGGCTTCGAACGCAGTTTTATTGATGCTTTTTGTGTCCACCACAACATCTTCTTTTGCCTTAAATTCGATAACCTCTGGCGGGTTTTCGGCCTCTTCTTCCGTTAATGGCTTGATTTCGAAGAATGTGGGTGACTGGAATGACACCGGGTAATTCTTTAATTCTTTAGGCGGTAAGTCCCCACCTTTTAAGCCGGCCTTAACCGAGAATACAATCTTCTTTGGGTCTAGCCAGTCGGCAACCACCGTATGATTTTTATATTGGCCGGGTTGTGCCAGTTTTTTCAAAATTCGCTTTCCGGGCTGGATATTGTCATCCATTCCCATCTCTTGCATAAGCTCGTGAATGTCCACTCTCATATTAACGTCCTCTATACCTTTTTCGTTAATTTATATCGTTAATTACTTGTATCATGCGCGTTAAAGCTTAAGCAAAAGTTAATGAATATGGAAAACTGATATTTTTTTCAATTCACACTCGTAAATCGCGGTTTTATTGAGAATTTGTAAAATTTGTATCCAAGTTAAAAACACGGTAAATTATAGGATAGGGAGTTATAAGATGGAATGTTCAATGAATAGATATTTTACAAAACCAATGATGCTTACGGCTGCGCTTGCACTTATATGTGTCGGCGCAATCAATATTAGCACTGCACAGGCAAAAACGCTTGTTATGAAAGGGGCCACCCCCTTCTTTCCAATGGATACAAAGCCGGTAGATACGCAAACGGCCAAATCGGATTCGGTTATTAGCGGCAGTTTATCAAGAGATACAAGTTCGTCGTCACAGCCATCGTCCGGACGTCAGAAGTCATCGTCGGAACAATATAAAGAATTGCGTGAAAATCATAATAGAGAGGATGCGTATTCAAACGATTTGAATTATTTGAATACCGGCGGGAACACAGGTCCGTATCCTGATGAAACCACATATTAAGAATATTCGGTTAATAAACCATAGATAATACAAAAGTAAATAAATGTAAAAAGGATACGAAGACGGCAGAATATATAAAATTTTAAGTAAATTTTAGGTGTATTTTTTTAAAATTTTGTAATGAGTAAATCATTCGTGTTTAAATATAATAATAGATACGTTTTATAAATTTTGAATTGCGGTGGGAAAATGAATATATTCGGTAATAAACCTCACATATCTACAGTAAACATAATGCTATGTGCATTTTTATGCCTCGCCCTGTTCGTGGTGACTGCGGCCAATACTGCGCGTGCGGATGACGAAAATACGGATTTTCAGGATGTAAACCGGAGTTTAGCGGACTCAATATCCGGCATTAATGACTTTATACGGATGCTGAATGGCGGCAATGACGTTGATCAAACGGATGATGGCGCGGATTACGGTGATAATTCAACCTGCCTAATATATGGCGACAATGATGGCGAGGATCTTTCGTTCAATACCGACTTCCGTCGCCGTACAACAACATCTAATCGAAACTGTGTGATGACGGTCGGTGATATTCGTGACCCTGAAACACGTCGTAAATTTGAGGAAATGTACAATAAAGACAAGTACAAAGATGAGATAAAGGAGCTTGAAGACGCAATTGCCGAACTGCGTTCCGGGGATCAGATTAATGACGAATTCGATGATAATGACGATGATGATGAAACGTCGGATGAATGTGATGAAAATGACCAAGATGAAAATGATGGCGATGAAAATTGCGATAAAAAGGACGATGAAACCGCAGAAGGCGATGATTGTGAAAAGGCAACAAACCTGGATGATAAAATAGAATGTTATCGTACCGGTAAATTGCCGGATAAGTCGGACAAAGACGATTACAAAGACGATGATAAGGACGATGATAAGGACGAGACGGCAGAATGTAATGAATCATCAAGCGGTGGTTCTTGTCTGGAAACCGATCCATCGGATGACCCATATCCAAAATATAATCCGGCGGATAACCCGCAGGCGAGTTTCGATAATCCAGACTTTGCCCGTGGTGGTTCCAGCGATGCGCCATCTGATGCCAAAACATATGGCCAGGCACCAAATATTGGTGTGGCTGATATTAAGGATATCTTGAAACATTGTGAAGGCAGTCAGGAAACCTGCTGCGCCGAGGAGGTTTCATTGGCACAAATTCTGAAATGGGAAGGATGCCCACACCCGCCGAAGGACTTGGGTGACGGTGTTGGTGTAACAACATGTGGTCTTACACAGAGATATTCCGGAAATATTGTGTTTAATCTGACGGAACGCGCCCTGCGCGATCACTACAAAAATAATTACTTTGATAAGGCAAAATGCTTTTCAACCGAGATGCCAGGCCATTTACTTCAGTGCTGGCAGTCTGCAATTCACATGGGGCCAGACGATCCAACGCGCTGGCAGCAACGGACCCCGCCATGCGGTTACAATAATTCACCATGCATGTCACAAGAATACTGCGCAAAGATTGAGCGTATTTCCGGTAAAAATGGCGGAAAATGGAAAAAAGGGTGGGAAAGACGTTGCCGTGAAGCCAGTGACATTGCCATCCAATTGGACAATTTAGGAAAACAGGGAAAAATGAAAGTGTGTGGAAGTGAATGGACAAATGCAACAACAGGTAAAATTGGACTTCCCAGAGGGGGATAAGACAGGAGATAATAGCGTAAATAAATCATAATAATCTGCAAAATTTATGTGAAATTTGCAGAGGGCTGAAAAGTATGGTTAAATTTTACATATTATTGAATTTTTAATTATTTTTGAATTATATAAGGGTTAAATACAGCAAGAGGACTTAAAAATGAAAACGCAAGACACTCTAAAAAACAAGTTAATCGCCACTATAGGCGTCTTTGTGACAGGGATATTGATAACGGTGTCCTCTTACGGTATTTCCCACGGCTCCGGAGTGACGGTGACTGAAGAACAATTCCTTGCAACGTCGTGTGCAAGCGGGGCGGATAATGAAACCCTTACATTCAATGAATTTACCGGCATTATTAGCGGTAATGTTGTTTTGTCCGCCAATAACACGTTCGAACGTGACGTCAATGGCGATACTGTAACCATCACGGTAACATCGGACTGTAACGATGATATTCTTGCTGCTATCAACGGGACACTTGGCGATGATAATGATGATCAGGGCGACCAAAATGATGATAACAATGATGACAACTCGGATAATAATGACGATGATACTGCCAATAATGGTGATGAGCAGGTATTTGAAGGCAACTTTACGTACCGTGCGAACAAATACTGTAGCGTTCTAAACGTTGACGGCACCATTTACCACTTGGAAGGCGCACTGTCGAAACAGGACCTTGGTAAACGTGTTCGTGTTCGCGTAACCGGTAAGGTCAAGAATAAATCCAATAAATGTTACAACAAATCCGGCCGTGTGATTAAGGTATCGGCGATTGAAGTCTTGAATGACGACGACGATGATGCAACAGACGGCGCAGTTAATATTACGGGTGTTTTGGAGCAAGGCGCAGAATGTATGGTTCTGAAGACCGATGCGGGTGAAACATATTCCCTCTCGCGAACAGGTAAATTCAAAGTGGGTGATAGGGTTACAGTGACAGGCATGCAAACAACAGAGGTGTCAACCTGTCAGCAGGGGACTCACTTGAATGTGACTAAAATCAGAAAAGCCAAGGATGGTGACACAGATGGCGCAATGCGTTTCATTGGAAAAATTATTCTTTCTGATGATGAGCAGTGCTTGTTACTTGAAACAAAATCACAAACATATGGCCTACAAAATCTTCCTGTAAAATACAAAGCAGGCGATCATGTAAAAATTCGTGGTGACCTTATGGTCGTCGACTATCAAGAAGGATCAACACTAACGGATTGTGATCGTGCGCACGTGATTGATGTTCAGGCCATTCGTTTTATTAAAGGCGCTGATGATGACGATGATCTTGCGAATGCATGTCCGGAACTTACCGAAGATGATTTAGAAGCTATCACGAACACGGAGACATTTGAATCCGATGCGGAAGGCAATATTATCATTGTTGATAAACTGACAACAGAAAAACTGACGTACCAATGTACGCTTGCGCTTATCCAGTTGCTACCTGCAAAGCTTGAGGAACTTTTGAAAGCGCTTGAGGAACTGTTTGCAAATATGGATGACGACATTGATCTTGATGACCGTGACGAAGTTATCGCGGCCATTCGTGAGGAATGCCCATTGCTTGAAGATTTACCGAAAGAGGATATTGAAACCATTCTTGACGACGGTATCGAGGTAAAATCAAATGGTGACATTATTATTGTTAGCGGAGATGTAACCGATAGTATTATTGATGTTGATGACCAGGAAGGCACAGAATGTTATGACTTCTTCGAAGTTCTTGCCGACCACGGTTACGGTGACGGTGGAAATGATGACGACGATGATGATAAGGACGATGATGATAAGGACGATGATGATAAGGACGATGACGATAAGGACGACGATGACACCAATCTGACTTACGAGGATTGTAAGAAGGATGAGCATAAGGATAAAGATATTTGTAAACTGATCCGTGCACAGGAAGAAAAAATCAAGGAAGAAGAGAAAAAGCGTAAAGAGGCCGAAGAAAAGGAAAAAGAGGCTGAAGAAAAGCTGAAGAAAGCTCAGGAAGAGGCAGATAAAGCCCGTAAGGAAGCCGAGCAAGCCAAACAACAGGCGTCACAGAGTGGTCAAAGTGGCGGCGGTCAAAGTGGCGGCGGTCAAAGCGGTCAGCAGTCCGGTCAAAGCGGTCAGCAGTCCGGTCAACAAAGCGGCCAGCAGTCCGGTCAACAAAGCGGCCAGCAGTCCGGCCAGCAAAGCGGCCAGCAGTCCGGAACTAAAAACCCGAACGCCAACAAAACCACATCGGGCGCAAGCTGTAAAGGGGCTCCTGATCCCAAAAAACCTGCGGATTGTGCAACGGTTTCAAAATGGATTGAGGGTCTTATTAAGGCTGATAACCCTCCGTACCGATATAAAGGTGTTCCAGTTTGGAGGGTTGTTGGAACGATGCCTTCGACTGAAGAAGAATGGAAAAGTGCGTATCAAGCTGCCAAAGATGCAGACAACAAAGGTCTAACGGTTCAAAAAATGTGTGAACAAACATGTAAAATCTATGATCATGCTGCAAGTATGGCTGCGTGTCTGGCAAATGAACTTGTAGCACCAGAGGCGGGAGGCGCCATTGCTGGTACCAATGAAATAAGAGCAGCATGTACTTACCATTATGAAAGAACTGTATTACCGGGCGATGATCGAGATCCAGCGGGTGAGGGTGGTGAGGAAGCCACTGAAAAATGCTCGGGAGACGCTAGTGGTACAGACTTTGTCACAGCGGCGACAAACTACGCACAAAGTCTGGCTGAGGGAGCCCCTGAGAGCAGTGGTGGGTATTCTCGTAGTAAAGATGCACGTGATGCAATTGCTCAAAAAGTAGCTGTTCCTATCAAGGATTGCTTACTGAAAGATGCAGGCGGTAGTGCCATCGAAACTAAGCCTGGTGGTGATGGCAATAGCGATACCCCAAGCGAGCTGCCAGTTCCTGGGGATAGACGAGAATACAGGATATAGCAATTAAAAAAAGCCGCTAACCAGCGGCTTTTTTATTGCCTGTTTTATACCGTTTTTATACTTCAAAATTGTCATATGTCATCCTGTGCGTATGCACAGGATCCACGTATACGCAAGCGCGGACTGACATGTGGACCCTGCGGACAAACCGCAGGATGACGGTATTTAGTGGTGAAAAACTAACGGAGTTACCGCGTTTACGCCATTCATTCCCCTTACACCATTCATTCCTAGTGACGTTTCTGTACAAATCAGCGTAACCGAAACTTACTTCAGACCTTGCTGCATCATCTTACGCAGCTGTGTTTCCAGCTTACGGGCATTTAATGTCGATGTTGCATTTTTGATAAGGGGCATGGCCGTGCTTAATGCGCCGCCATCCAAACCGCTAAGGGCATCGAGTGCCTTCTGAATATCGCCGGTTTGAAATGCACGCTGCGTCTGAACCAGAATCTTCTGTGTGTCCGTTCCGGTCAGAAGCTCACCATTTTTTTCAACCTTCAGGAAATCATTCATACTGGCCGCCGCCTTATCCTGCATGGATGCATTGCCGCCGGAAATGGATGCGCCAACAATATCACCGCTTAAGGACTCTAGCTGGCGTGATAAATCGCTTGGTGATGAAATGCCTGCGTTTGAAATTGGGCCTAGCTGCTCAATCAACGCATTGATTTCGGGGTATGAACTTCCCAGCATGCTTTTAAGAACGCTTAGGGACTGGTTAAATGATGCGCCGGATGAAAGGGCATCGGAAAATTGTGTTAACGCCAATCCTGTTGCCGCCGTCTGAAAATTCTCGGGTGTGACCCCTTCCATTGTAACGGCGATGGCGCCGCCGTCGCCTTGTACGGCCGACATAATTTCATCAAATTCACTTGCATACCCGCTTTCGGCCGGCAAGATGCTGTTTAACTGCTCAACCGATTGTTCGATCTGTTCTTGTCCGGCATCTGTTTTGGACAGGCTTTCAAAACGTGACAGGAAATTTATCGATTGTGCACGCTCGGCAATGCTTCCGGTAATGGAACGTACCTGTTCTTCCAGATCATTCAGACGATTGGACATGCTTTCCGATGCGCCGGTTAACCCTTGTTCCTGCATCGCGGCGGCCTGCTCCTGCAATTGACCCGCCTTTGCCTGAAGGGACTCGATCGTGGACTGAATACCGGCGGTTTGGTCTTTCAGGTTCAAAATGCTTTCGCTTAAACCGCCGGGGATAAGACCCTTGAACGGTGATGATTGCGCCTTCTGAATATTACGAATGGAGTCATCAAGTTCGGCAACTTTTTTCTGTGTCGTTTCGAGGTTGTAGGCATTTCTATCAATCTGGCTTACATAATCCTCTGCCTTTGGCAGGATAAGATATATGCCGATACCGCCAAGGGTAAGGAATACAAACAGGGACACCAGAAAACTGGTCATAACGATTTTCATGTTGATGTTATCGCTCCCATGTACATGCGGCGGAACCGGTTCCTTTGTGTGTTGGGGCGTGCGTGGTGCTTGTGGCGCGGTTGGTCCCGTTTTTTGTGTTGCCTGCTGTGCCGCAGGGGCAGTGTTCGCCGTATTACCTGGACGGTTGTCATTTGAATCGGCCGTAACCGATTCCGGTTTCAGGGCATTCGGTATTTTGTCGAAATCAATTTCAGAACGATCTTCCGCCGGTGTTTCTGGCGGTGTTTCTCTTGGTGCCTGCGCTTCTGGGGATGTTTCTGGGGTTGTCGATGCTGCGCTGTTTGCATTGTCACTGCCGGACATCAAATCTTCAATCTTGATATTATTTTCATTTGCGCTTTGCAGGATTTCATCGCGGCGGTTTGACGGGATCATGTTGCGTTTATTCCATCCCTGTACCGTTGTTGCCGGAACGCCTAATATACGTGCCATTGGGCGAATGCCGCCAAAACGGTCAATAATGTCACGTGCGTTTTCAATACCTTTTGAATTTTGTGCTGTACTCATGGCCAACCTTTTCGTTTCGATCAATCGATTTTAAATGTCATGTTTGTGAGCGTCTCAACCATACCCGCATGGGATGGTTTTGTAGACACATACACATACTGCGCTTCAAAATCAATGCCTGATTGATATTCCCCATACTTTGCGGGGGTTGGCGGTGTATGTTCCGCCGCTGTATGTATATGTTGCTCAACCGTGTTTTTAATTCTATTACTCATACACAGGAAACAAGCGGTTTGTACAGTGTTTTTCTGTGTGCTAGGCGGCAGGAGGGAGAAAAAAACGTCTGCCGTACGTGCCGAATAAAACATTATCACCTGTACCTGCCCTTGGTTTAATGCATCAATAGCGACTGGCGGGCATGCGTCGGCTTCTTCCATATGGTACACAGTATGTTCGCAAACCTTTAAACCATGCTTGTTAAGTTCATCTGTAATCGGATACGCCGTATAGTCGGTCCTTAGGTAATCATATGTTTTGGGGAAGGCATCTGGCAGTACTGACATGTTTTGGCAAAGTGCCTCACCATTATCATACGTGTTTATGTTGCCTGAATCTGGAAATGCGGATCGTAGTGCGATTTCTGTTTTTTGCCCCACGCATAATATGGATTTGGCAGATACGTCAAAGCCCGGATTATCACGTACGTAATCTTTCAGGAAGG
>JAUICS010000321.1 GCA_030427765.1 Alphaproteobacteria bacterium | reverse complement strand
CGCCGCGCTCTTTATACTCATATAAACGCTCTTGCCAGCGGGCAGGAATATACTGGAAAATGCCTTGTGCATTACTGCTGCTTGTTCGTGTGTCTGCGCCGAGGGAGCTTTCAATCATCGATTTCAGTAGCATAGGTAACACTGGAATGCCGTGATGGAAACAGGCACCACGAATGGCACTGACGGCGGCATTTACATTGCCGTCACGTGCATCACGTCCGGCGTATTGATCGCGAACGCGTTCAATCAGTGTTTCTTCAAGGTCGCGAATGTTCTCTGGACTACGCCGAGATGACCGTATGGAAGCTGGGGCATGAACATACGCATCACCGTATAGCCACGACCCGCCGGCGGCGGTAAATGCCGCCGATATCTGCCAGAAACGGCGCCGTGTCAGTAACCAGGCTGTGCCTAGTGCGGCTTGCTTAGCCAGTTGTGTTTTTCGTCCCATGCCAATACCACCTAGAATGATTATGGAAATAAATAAGTGATTTTGACCGGAAAGTCAATTCTTATATGCATCGCCCCTTTATCTGCATCATGTTCTTGTTTACGATGTTTAGAAAACTTGTGAGGTCGAAAATGCAGAAAATAAAAGTTGATAGTCCAGTTGTCGAAATGAACGGCGATGAAATGACCAGAATTATCTGGGACAAAATTATGAACCGTTTTATTGATCCGTATCTGGATATCGATTTAAAAAGCTACGATCTCTCCATCCAAAGTCGTGACAACACCGATGATCAGATTACGGTTGATGCGGCGAATGCGATCAAGAAATACGGCGTTGGAATCAAATGCGCGACAATTACACCGGATGAGGCCCGCGTTGAAGAATTTGACCTTAAGAAAATGTGGCTGTCGCCGAACGGAACAATCCGTAATATCCTGAACGGTACGGTGTTCCGCGAACCTATCGTGTGTAAAAACATCCCGCGTTATGTGCAGGGATGGCAGGAACCAATTATCATTGGTCGTCATGCATTCGGTGACCAATATAAGGCAACGGATTTAAAAATTCCTGGTCCGGGCAAATTGACGATGACGTTTGAACCGTCTGATGGTGGTGAGACCATTGAGCGTGAGATTTTCGACTTTCCGGCTGGCGGTGTTGCGATGGGTATGTATAACCTTGATGCCTCGATTGAAGGGTTTGCCCGTGCCTGTTTCCATTACGCCCGTGCACGGAAAATGCCGTGTTATATGTCGACCAAAAACACCATTCTGAAAGGCTATGATGGTCGCTTTAAAGATATTTTCCAATCCATCTACGAAAAAGAATTTGAACGTTACTACAAGGACGAAGGTCTTTGGTACGAACACCGTTTGAGTGATGATATGGTGGCCTACGCTATAAAATCCAAGGGCGGCTTCTTATGGGCCTGTAAAAACTATGATGGGGACGTACAGTCCGATGTTGTTGCGCAAGGGTTTGGTTCTCTTGGCCTTATGACATCCGTCTTGATGACTCCGGACGGTGATACGGTGGAAACGGAAGCCGCACACGGTACCGTTACGCGCCATTACCGCCAGCATCAGGAAGGCAAGAAAACATCTACAAACCCGATTGCATCCATCTTCGCCTGGACGAAAGGACTACATTATCGTGGCTTTTTTGATAAAAACGAGCCGTTAATGGCGTTTGCCGAGAGTCTGGAAAGTGCCTGTGTCGACGCGGTAGAAAGCGGATTTATGACGAAGGATTTGGCTTTACTTGTTGGTGAAGATCAAGCGTATCTGACAACGGACGAATACATGGACAAAGTCGCCGATATGTTTCAGGAGAAGCGTAAAGCAGCATAATCAATGACATCCTTCTTGAAAACCTCATATCTGATTTTGGCGCTTCTGGTCTTGATGTCGGTCGCGTATGCTGATGACAGCGATACAGACGTTTCTGGGCAGTCATACACCGGCAAAATGGCGGAATATGAGGTGCAGGAGGGGGATACATTCATCAAACTTGCTCGCGCAAATAATCTTGGGTTTGTAGAATTGCGTTCGGCAAATCCCGGTTTTGACCCATGGTATCCGGAGGAAGGGGGTAAGATTATCTTGCCGACCCGTCACTTGCTTCCCGACTCGTCCCACAAAGGCATCGTTATAAATCTTGCCGAAATGCGCCTGTATTTATTTGATGATAACGGAAACGTGAAGCGGCATTTTCCGATAGGCGTCGGGCGTGAGGGGCTTGAAACGCCAATCGGCAAAACAAAAATTGTCCGCGTGAAAGATGGTCCGACATGGTACCCGACGGAGCGTATGCGTGAGGAAAAACCCGAATTGCCAAAAGCCGTTGGGCCGGGTCCGGATAACCCGCTCGGGACCCACGCACTATATCTTGGCTGGCCGACATTCCTGATACATGGAACGAAGGAACCCTGGGGCATTGGCCGCCGTGTCAGTAGCGGGTGTATCCGTTTGTATCCCGAGGGGATAAAGGAGCTCTTTGGTCTGGTTGGTGCCGGTACATCGGTGGAGATCGTAAACCAGCCGGTTAAGCATGGCTGGATTGGTGATACATATTATGTCGAGGCGCACGCCCCGTATGATAAGGCGATTGAGGTTGAGGAAGAAGGCATTGCGCCATATTACGAAATAGATACGGGCATAATGAAAACGATC
>JAUICS010000320.1 GCA_030427765.1 Alphaproteobacteria bacterium | reverse complement strand
CTCTTGCGCTTTTTCTTTGACTTCCGCGTTAAACGGTCGCCCAAAATATCCTGTTCCGTCAGGACGGCATAATCAGGCGAAACAAACCCTTTCTCCAGCGCCAGAACAACAACGGCGATCTGACCAAGTTTCAGGCGTTTTACATCCTCGAACGTATCGCACGGTTTTATGTTTTCAATACCGGATGCATCCAGCATGCTTATCAACCGATCACGTGCGCCGTTACTGTATGATGCAATGACTACCTGCCGCCCGTCGGTCACTTGCTTACGGATATAATCACGAAGGGCACCCATAACATCCCCGTCCGGCAATGCACGAATATCCGAAAAATCGCGTCCTTTTTTTCCACCCGCATCGTCATCCGTTCCGGCAAATGGCACCAACGCCGCCATGCCATATTGCGTGCCAATCGCCGTCCAGTTTGTCTGCGTTAGATACAGACTATTGGGCGTTATCGGGTGGTATATTGTTCCGGCAAGGGATGTGTCATCTTTCTTCGCCTTTGATTTGTTTTCCTTGGCCGCGGTTTCGAGTGTTTTTCGGGCCTGGTAAAAATCCTGAATATGATTGATGCGTTCTTCAGCCGCACTTCCGACATGAAAATCACATGTCATAGTGATATTCGGAATGTAATCGAACACCGTTTCCATATGGTCGTAAAATAACGGCAACCAATGGTCCATACCGTTATATTTTCGCCCCTCGGTAATCGCGGCATATAGGGGATCGTCGCTGCCGATCGCGCCAAAGGCCTCACGATACCCCGCGCGGAATTTCTGCACCATATCGGTGCTAAGCGTATATTCCGTGGCCGGACGCAGGGAAAATGATTTTATGGATTTATCAGATCGCTGTGATAATGGGTCGAACACCTTAATCGATTCAACCTCATCACCAAACAGATCAAGGCGGTAGGGTTTATCATTACCAGACGGAAAAATATCGACAATACCGCCGCGGATGGCATATTCACCGGCCTCGCGCACCGTATCCGTCCGTGAATACCCATTGATATGCAGAAAGTCTTGCAGGTGACTTACGTCCAGACGTTGACCCTTCTCAACATCCAGTTTTAATGTCCGCAGAACATCTTGCGGCATTACTTTTTGCAGGGCCGCGTTTATTGTCAAAAGAAGCACGCGCGGCTTACGGTGTTTTTGGTCCTGCCAATCCAGAAGTTTTGATAAGGCATCAACACGATGCGCCACAATATCGCCATTTGGTGACACACGGTCGTAGGGAAGGCAGTCCCAAGCCGGCAATGACACAATGTCACAATCCGGTGCAAAAAATGATAAGCATTCCTCAACCAACATTAAACGGGCGTCATCCAGAACAACATGCACATGAACGGATTTATCCGGCATTCCCTGACGCGCCAAATCGCCAATAACAAACGCATCATACCCGTCCGGCACACCATATATGGCGGGGCCGTTGACCTGTTCCTGATTTTTTTCGTTTAAATCTTTCTGCTGCGCGGTTTTCATGCGCCTATGAATAATGTGTTTGCCGCCGCAGGTAAACCATTTTCATGCGAAAATCGCCAGAAAAGAGAGATAGGAACACACAGATCAATAATCGATCCGGCAATTCGTGTTTTGCTTGTCGCATAAAAGAAATTTATGTATAGGATAAAGAATTATCAAATAAAGAAGGATACGCCATGTCTACATATGTAGAGGTCGAAGAATCGGAAGTTGTCAGCACCAAAGACTTGCTGAAAGAAGCCGTTCACAATAACAAGCCAATGAGCAAGCGCGGGATGCTGGAGCGCCTGTTTACCCTAATGTTTAAAGGGTTCGTTTATCCGCAGATCTGGGAAGATCCGGAAGTCGACCTCGAGGCAATGGATATCAACGAAGATACCCATATCATGACGATTTCATCCGGCGGATGTAACATCATGAACTATCTGACCGCAAATCCGGGACGTATCAGCGCGCTTGATTTGAATGAGGCCCATGTCGCCCTGACAAAGTTGAAATTTGCCGCGCTAAAACACCTGCCCGATTACGAAAGTTTCTTTATGTTTTTTGGTCAGGCAGACCAAAAACAAAATGTCAAAAATTACGATAAATACATCAAGCCACATCTTGACGAAGTCACCCGTGATTTTTGGCAGGCGAAAACGCCATTCCGTGGCCGCCAGATCAATTACTTCCGTGATGGTTTGTACCGTTACGGCCTTCTGGGCCACTTCATCCGTTTTTATAACGGTATGGCAAAAGTTTACGGCATGGATATGTCGAAACTTCTGGACTGCAAAACACTTGATGAGCAAAACCAGATTTTTCAGGACGAAATCAAACCGTTATTTGAAAAATTCCTGGTTCGCCGTTTGTGTAACATGCCGGTGACACTTTATGGTCTTGGCATTCCGCCAGCGCAATATGACTTCCTTGTGCATGAGGCCAATGGCGATATGTGCGGACTTCTGCTTGAACGTTTACGCAAACTGGCCTGTGATTTCCCGATTCAGGATAACTACTTCGCATGGCAGGCATTTGGTATGTCTTATGATACCGAGGGCCGCCGCGCGGTTCCGCGTTACCTTAAGGAAGAAAATTACGAGATGCTGAAAGAAAATGTTCATAAAGCGTCTGTTCGTCAGGCAACATTAC
>JAUICS010000319.1 GCA_030427765.1 Alphaproteobacteria bacterium | reverse complement strand
CGGTACATGGGTAGCGCACCCTGATTTGGTGCCAGTTGCCATGAACGTGTTTGATGAGGTTTTGGGCGATAAGCCAAACCAGATTGATAAACTTCGTGATGATGTTGAGGTGTCGGCGGAAGATTTACTGTCGATGGGTAACACACCTGGAAAAATTACCGAAGGCGGTATTCGCAATAACATCAGTGTGGCCATTCAGTATATCGCATGGTGGACAATGGGAACTGGCGCGGTTGCCATCAATAATCTGATGGAGGATGCGGCAACGGCCGAGATTGCACGGGCGCAGCTGTTTCAATGGATACGGAATAAATCGAAGATTGATGGCGGTGATATTTTTACAAAAGACCTTTATCAAACGTACTGCGAGGAAGAATTGAATTCTTTAAAAGGCGATCACGGTTTTAATGATGCCCTCGAAAACGCGGCATCGATCCTGGATGATCTTGTCATGACGGACGAGTTTAAAGATTTCCTGACATTACCTGCATACGACCAATTAAACTGATTTTTTTATACTAAAAGAAAAGGAGCACCAGAATGGAACAACCAACAGATAAAAAAGGCGTAAAATTAACACCGGAAATGTTGGCGGAGGCCGAACGTATCCGTAAAGACTGGGAGACAAACCCACGCTGGAAAGGTGTGAAACGTCCGTATTCCGCAGAAGATGTTGTTCGTCTGCGTCCAAGCATTGTTGAGGAATATACTCTTGCGAAGGCAGGTGCGCAGCGTCTATGGGATTTGTTCCAGAAGAAAGAATATGTACATGCACTTGGGTGTCTTACCGGCGGTATGGCCGCGCAGATGGTAAAGGCCGGTATGGAAGCGATCTATTGTAGCGGATGGCAGGTTGCGGGTGATGCAAACCAGGCCGCACAAACATATCCAGACCAAAGTCTGTACCCGTCAAATTCGGTTCCTGCACTCGTGAAACGTATCAATAATGCCCTTACACGTGCGGACCAGATTGAACGTGTGGAAGGTAACTTCACGGATAAAGTGTGGCACGCGCCAATTGTTGCTGATGCCGAGGCCGGATTCGGTGGCCCGCTTCATTCCTACGAATTAATGAAAAGCATGATTGAGGCTGGCGCGGCCGGTGTTCATTATGAAGATCAGTTAGCAGCCGAAAAGAAATGTGGTCACCTGGGCGGTAAGGTTCTTATCCCGACAAACGGGTTTATTAAAACATTGACCGGTGCGCGTTTGGCGGCGGACGTTCTTAATGTTCCTACGTTTCTTGTGGCCAGAACGGATGCTCTTGGTGCGACATTGATGACAAGTGACATTGACCCGGCCGATCATGAGTTCATGACGGGCGAAAGAACACCTGAAGGTTATTACCGCGTGAAAAACAGCATGGATGTTGTTATTAAACGCCAGCTTGCTTACGCACCATATGCCGATATGTTGTGGTTTGAAACGTCGGAGCCATGCTTGGAGCAAGCGAAGCAGTTCGCCGAAGCCATTCATAAAGAATTCCCGGGTAAGTATCTTACATACAACTGTTCACCATCCTTTAACTGGAAAAAGCATTTGGACGATGCGACAATCGCGAAATTCCAGAAAGAGCTGGGTGCAATGGGCTACAAATACCAGTTTATCACGCTTGCCGGTTGGCACCTTCTTAATTACGCCAGTTTTGAGCTTGCGGAACAATACCGTGACGAAGGCATGACAGCATATGTGAATTTGCAGGAAAAAGAATTTGCAAAGGAAAAAGATGGTTACACCGCCACAAAGCACCAGCGTGAAGTCGGTACAAAGTACTTCGATGACATTCTGATGACAATTACCGGCGGTAAGTCATCGACAACTGCGCTTTCCGGTTCAACAGAATCCGAGCAGTTTCACTAAGAACACTTATTAACCGATAGATTAAAAAGGATGCAATTAAGATTGTATCCTTTTTTTTATGACGTAGAATTTTTGCATGGAAACGATTCAAAACAAAACCTACGATGAAATTCAGGTTGGTGACACGGCAACCCTATCGCATGTCTTAACGAAAAAAGATATCGAACTCTTCGCCGTTATGTCCGGTGATGTAAACCCGGCGCATGTGGATGAGGTATATGCAAAAAGCTCAATTTTTCACGGCATTATCGCGCACGGTATGTATGGCGGGTCATTAATATCTACTGTATTGGGAACACAGCTTCCGGGGCCGGGTACAATCTATCTGTCGCAGTCACTCGATTTCAAGAAACCTGTTTGTGTAGGCGACACATTAAACGTCTCCGTCAGGGTGAAGGAAAAGAAAGATAAAAAGAACATCGTTGTTCTGGACTGTAAATGTGACAACCAAAAGGGACATGAAGTTATATCGGGTGAGGCCGTTGTAATGGCCCCGACGGAAAAAATTAATCGTCCCAAAACGATATTGCCAAATGTGGTGGTTCAGGAAGAGGATAGTGAGTGGTTCAAGCAGTTCATTGAAATTCAGCAAAAGAATAAACCTATTAAGGTCGGTATCGTTCATCCGGTAAATGTGGCGTCCCTTGGTGGCGCCATTGACGCTGCGGAGGAAGGGATTATTGAACCTGTTTTGATAGGACCGGAAAATAAGATCAAGGCAGCGGGTGAAGAAGGCGACATTGACCTGTCAAAATATGAAGTGGTCGGAACAAGGCAT
>JAUICS010000318.1 GCA_030427765.1 Alphaproteobacteria bacterium | reverse complement strand
TCACGTGATTTAAACGCCTCAAATGCCGCGGTATCATCACGGTAGTAATCAAAAATGACGGTATCGAAATTAAAATGGCCTTTGTTGGTCAGGTGATCTTTTGCCCAGTAATCATCGTTACGGGTATAAACAATACGCCGTCCCGGCTCAACCGTCTTCACCGTATACGGGCCGTTGCCATTTGGAACATCCAGAGTCGACGAATCAAACGTGCGGCCTTCCCACCATGATTTTGATAACACCGGCATCATGGCCAGAATCATAATGGTTTCTTCGTCAAACCCCTCACCAAGCTGGAAATGAATATTGTGATCGTCATGAACCGTCACCGTATCAACCAATTTGTAGACGCGGCGCATATTCGGACGCCCGGATTCCTTTAATGTTTCAAAGGAAAATTGAACATCGTGGGCGGTAACCGGTGACCCGTCATGAAAACGGGCATTTTCATCAATTTCAAAGGATATGCCCGATCTGTCATCCGCAACCTCCGCACGTTTGGCGATAAGAGGGTACATGGTAAAGGGTTCATCCCACACACGCGCCATCAAACGGTCGTAAAACAGATTTAATCCCGCCGCCGCCGTCCCCTTAATCGCATAGGGGTTTAAACTGTCATACGTGCCGATATAGGCGGATTTGTATGTTCCACCCTTCGGCGCATGTGGATTGGCATAGTCAAGATGCGTGTCGTCAGACGTATATTTAGGCGCGCCATGCATGGCAAGACCGTATGTATCGGCCTTCACCGCGCCGGACATACCCGCGGCGATGACGGCCGCGCATAAAATTGACCTAAAAATCGTCATTAAGCGGCCAAAAGATGCTGCAGATTACCGTCCGGACGCGGACCCATATGACTGATAACCTCCGATGCGGCCTTACTGCCCAGTTTTGCACACTCTTCAAGGTCCCAGCCCTTGACATGGCCGTACAGGAACCCTGCGGCAAACGCATCACCGGCACCGGTTGTGTCGACAAGTTCTTTTAGCGGCGCGGCAGCAACGTCATAACGGTTATCACCTTCCAATACCACTGATCCCTTTGACCCGCGAGTAATAACGACCAGGCCGCAATGACTACGTACGGCAGCAACGGCATCTTCAAAATCATCCACTTCATAAAGGGACATGATTTCTTCTTCATTCGCGAACAGAATATCAACATGGTCTTCCACCAACGCGCGGAAATCGTCACGGTGACGGTCTACACAGAAACCATCGGATAAGGTGAGGGCAATTTTACGTCCGGCTTCATTCGCAATTTTGGCGGAGCGGCGGAACGCTTCTTTCGCCTCAGGTTTATCAAATAAATATCCTTCCAGATAAACGATTTTGGATTGTTTTATAATATCTTCATTAACATCATCCGGCCCAAGCTCGACACTCGCGCCAAGAAATGTGTTCATCGTACGCTGCGCATCCGGTGTAACAAGGATAAGACAACGTCCGGTTTCCGGACCATTTTGAAGCGGCGCGGTTCCATAATGAACGCCCTGCGCCTTAAGATCGTGAATAAACACTTTCCCGAGCTGGTCATCCGCCACTTTTCCCATGAAAGCGGCCTTACCGCCAAGTGATGCAAAACCGGCCAGTGTATTCGCCGCCGAACCGCCAGATGATTCAACCGCCGCCGGCATTTTATCGTATACGGATTGTGCACGATTCTCGTCAATTAACGTCATATTTCCTTTTGCCATGCCTTCGGCAACCAAAAACGCGTCACTGGCATGCGCCAAAACGTCAACAAGCGCGTTTCCGATGGCGGCTAATTCATATTTTGCATCATCTGTCATATCAATGGTCCATTTGTTTGAAATTTCGTCGACTTTGTCATACTTTATTAACTGTATACATAAATATAAGGTTTAAACCATGGCCGACAAGAAAACCACCCCCCAAAAAAAGACGTCGAAAAAGACCGCACCGAAATCAGCCCCTGATAAAAACACACTTGTCGACGCGGCATTTGATTTAATCGCCAAAAACGGATGGTCAGAATTTTCATTTTCGGCCCTTGCACACGAAACCGGTACAAAACTTAACGACATACAAGCACTGTTCCAATGTAAAACCGATATTTTGCGTGCATATGGGCAGCGACTGGATAACAACGTGCTGAAAGATTGCACCTACGCACCGGATGAGGGGACATCACACCGCGACCGGATATTCGATATCATGATGGAACGATACGAATTTATGAATGAACACCGCGCCGCAATCGTGAACATTCTGGATTCCCTACCATTTGATATGGTAACAGCCCTTTGCCTTATCCCGCACGGTAAACAATCCATGGCATGGATGCTGGAGGCCGCAGGAATAAATACGAGTGGCATTGCCGGAAAGTTACGAATTAAGGGCCTGTTCGCAATTCATTTATACGTTCTGCGCAAATGGAAAGACGATGAAACACCAGATCTGTCCGTCACCATGGCATGTCTTGACCAGACACTGAATCGGGCGGAGCAACTTGCAAACACACTTGGTTTAGCACACGAATCCACGTGATCACATCCTTCCTAAAGAACCATATATTAAATGACCCGCGCCATTATCAAATTCTGTCGCTATCCATATTCGTGCTGATACAGGTATTCGGCAATGATTTCGGGCCGAGTGCGGCCATTGTGTTCACA
>JAUICS010000317.1 GCA_030427765.1 Alphaproteobacteria bacterium | reverse complement strand
CCCATTTGCTCTTTAATACATATGCTTTTATATATCGTTATGCTAAATTTTTAGCATGGCGATTGCATATGATTCACGGCTTGGTATTGGTGCAGCCCCGAATGAGTGGGAGCAGGAAATTCTTAATCAATTTTCCGGTCAAAAGGTGCAAATCTGGCCGGATATTTCCAATCCGGAAGATGTCGAATATTTAATTCTGTGGAATACAATCCATGATCCGTGGGTTGACTACCCGAACTTGAAAGCGATGTTGTCGCTATCCGCCGGGGTGGAACAGTTATTGCGTGATCCGAATATTCCAACTGACGTCCCGTTAATACGCATGATTGATATATCCCTATCGGTCGGGATGGCCGAATATGTCATGGGCGCGGTGATGCGTATACATCTTGGGCATCATTTTTATAGTGAGCAAAAGGCGAAACATGAATGGGGTTTTGGTCAACTTGACCTGAAACTCGCCAAGGATAGAACAATTGGTATTATGGGCGCGGGGGAACTGGGGCAGGCATCCGGTGAGATGCTGGCCAGTGCCGGTTTTCGTATTCAGTATTGGAGCCGGTCGCGTAAGGAATTTGATTACGCAACATCATATGCTGGTGACGGTGAGCTCAAAACATTCTTGGCTTCAACAGATATACTTGTTGTTCTGGTCCCGTTGACGGCGGATACAACGGACATGATCAATGTTGATTTTCTGAAAATGTTGCCGAAGGGCGCATCGGTTATCAATGTCGCGCGTGGACGCATTATCAAGGATGAGGATTTACTGGCATGTCTTGATGATGGGCATATTGAGCAGGTTATTCTGGATGTGTTTCGCAAGGAGCCATTACCAGCCGAGCATGCATTTTGGGTGCATCCACGGGTCTTTATGACGCCGCATATTTCATCAATCACACGTGCAGAAACGGCGGTGCCGACTATTAGAAGCCATATTAAGGCCTTTGAAAATGGGCATGTGCCTAAAGGTCTGGTTGATAGAACCAGAGGGTATTAGATAAACAATACTAGTGAAATTTAGCTGATCGGCGCGTCGATACGGACGGAAAGATCAACCGCAATCGGTTCATCATCAAGCATTTCGATCATGCCGCTAGGCTGAATGGCAAAGTTTGCTTCAAACAATGCGTTGGAATAGAAAACAACAGCATCACATAGGAAGTGACCTTGTTCATTTAGCCCTTTGTAAGTGGCCGGGTGAATTGTGTTTTCAATCACTGTGCGTGTTTTGTCGTCCAGTTCAGGCGGCATATATGGGTCTTCCATCGTTTCGGCAATAAGGAACGGCCCTTCTTCCCCGCGAACGAAGAAACAGAAAAAGCGCAGGTAATCCATGACGTTTTCTTCAGTTACTTTAATAGGTGCCTTCGCGTTTACGTCGTGGATATTCGGTGATGTTCCGTTCAAACGGTACAGATTACCCTTATCGGTAAGGTAATAAAGACAAAGATTCGTTGGGTGCCAGCTAGGGTCCGTCAGGCGGATCATTGCGACTTGCTCATAAAACGGCAAAAATCGCCAGGATACCTGTGTCGTTGCTTCTGATACTTTATATTTTCCGTCAACAGGGTTTACCTGGTTTAGAAAACCGGTTAATTCCGCACCCTGGACAGGATTCCATTTATCATCAACGTACATGAACACCCCTGATTAGTTGAACAGTGTTAAACATAAAGACAATAACCAAACAAGTTTTTTGAATTAATGCAAGACTTTATTTGACTAAAGTATAATGTTTTGGAAAAAAGATACAATAGGAAAGAAGGCGTAAAATATGGTCGGTGGCACAGAAAAAAGCACTGTTTTATCGTATGTTTTAATTGACATAGAATATTTAATAGTTTATCACACTAGTTCTTTAAACAGGAAACTGGAGAATTCAGTATGAAACGTACATTTCAGCCTAGCCGATTGGTAAGAAAACGCAGGCATGGATTCCGTGCAAGAATGGCTACTAAAAATGGTCGCCAGATTCTTAGCAACCGTCGTGCGAAAGGCCGCAAACGCCTTTGTGCATAATAGATGCATGATGTGCGTTCGCGGTTTACGCGGCATACGTTCCTGAAACCTTAGTGACGACCCTTAGTGTCCTTAGTGGATGTCCTTCAACACTATCAAATCCAGACAAGATTTTTTGAATGTCCAGAAATCCAGTATTAAATGGATTTCCAATCATCTTATTGTGCAAGTTCTCGATAACGAGCATAAGTCAGTACGTTTTGGTCTTACCGTATCCCGTAAAACGGCCGCCAATGCTGTAGACCGTAACAAGATAAAACGGCGCCTTCGTGAAATTATCAGAAAAATAATGAAAAATGATGATTTTCCTGCAGATTACTTTGAGCACAAAGATATCGTGATTGTTGCGCGGCCAAAGGCGTGTAATGCGGTTTTTCAGGAAATTGAAAAGGACCTGTTATGGTCACTAAATATGATTCAGAAGAAATGGCCCTAGCGATATGCTGAATACTGTTCTGAAATGTGTTGTGAAAGCTTATATTTTTGTTCTATCACCTTGGATAGGGAATAGCTGCCGGTTTTCGCCCACATGTTCCCAATATGCGCTGGATGCGCTCGATAATTATGGTTTTTTCAAAAGTGTACAACTGATTATTTCACGAATTTTACGTTGCCATCCGTGGTCAA
>JAUICS010000316.1 GCA_030427765.1 Alphaproteobacteria bacterium | reverse complement strand
ATATGTGGTTGAGTGTTTTTTCAGGATCCGGCGTATGCTGCAAAACGCGGTGACAATGCACAATGTCAAAGCTTTCTGGTTTAAATGGCAGGTCGGTAATATCGCCTTGAATATAGGTTATATTATCATGTTCACCCAGATTCTTTTTTGCGATATCGACACCGGCCAAATCAACCGCAACGACGCGTGCCCCGAATTTGAGTAAGGTTTCCGTATCTGGGCCAGCGCCGCAGCCGCATTCCAATACGGTTTTTCCTTTATAAAAATCCGGTGTCCAGCCCGTACGCATAAGTAGTGTATTGTGACGGTCCTGCGTTCCGTTTTTTGAATCCAGTTGTAATGTGGCGTGACGTTCACGTAATTTCGAAAAATTGCCTGTTGAATAGGTTATATCAGGTGAAAATCTTAGAATGCCGTTTTGCATTGGTACTTTTCGGCCTTCAAAATCAAGCTCGCCACCCTCATCAGGAAGGGACTGTACATTATCGCGAAGGTAAGAGGTAAAATTATTCAGCATGTTCCGAGTTTTGTTTTATCGGGGGTTGTTTTCGTTTACACTATGCAATTATGTGCGGTCTTTTCGGATTAATCCATACAAAGAATAAAAAAATTGAAGGCGATGTGCTGGAGAAGGCTCGCCGTGCCTTGCATACGCTCGAACATCGGGGTCCGGACCAGTGGAGTGAATATGTTGACGGCAACGTCTATATGGGGCATCGGCGCCTGAGTATCCTCGATTTGTCGGAAGCCGGACGCCAGCCTATGAAAACGCCTGACGGCAAAACCGTTATTACCGTTAATGGCGAGATTTATAATTATCAGAATATCCGTGCTGAAATAGGGGACGATAAATTTCGTTCAACATCGGATTCTGAAGTGATCCTGCATGGTTATAATGCGCTCGGCATTGAGAGCCTTATCGATAAAATCGACGGTATGTATGCCATCGTTGTTTACGATAAGAATAACAGATTATTGCATCTTGTCAGGGACCGTGCCGGTGTAAAGCCCCTTTATTACGCGCGTATTGATGATTATTTCATTTGGGCATCTGAGTTAAAGGCCATTGTATCCTTCGTCGGTGAAGAAAACCTACATCAGGATAAACACGCTATATTTGATTTTTTGACCTACCGTTACATTCCTGCGCCAAAAACGGTGTACCAGCATGTTTATAAGGTACCGCCAGCACATTGTTTGTCTTTGGACATCAATCAGGGGATTAGCGACATTCATTGTTACTGGAAAATGCCGGTGGAGTCGGAGCCCGTTGATCATGACAAGGCGGCTGACACATTGCGCGGCTTGATAACGCAAAGTGTCGATGAACAAATGATGTCGGATGTCCCGCTTGGCTTTTTCCTGAGCGGGGGTATAGATTCCAGTATTCTGGTGGGATGCGCCGCCCAGAAACGTCAGGATATAGATACGTTTTCGATCGGGTATGACCATAAGGCGCATGATGAAACGCATTTTGCCGATATTGTCGCTCGTCATTTCGGGACAAACCATCATAAGGAAGTTTTGAGTGCCGATGACAGTGTCGATCTGCCCTCCCGTATGCTGGGTTGGTATGATGAACCGTTTGCCGATAATTCTGCCTTACCCACATGGCATGTCAGCCGGTTTACACGTAAATATGCGACGGTTGCGCTTAGCGGTGACGGCGCGGATGAGCTTTTTGGCGGATACAGATGGTATGACCGTTATATGCGGTTTTCTGCGGCGCAGGCCCCCGTACGTTTCTTGATGGATAAGGGACCGCGTTTTGGATTTAGCCGGGATGCGAAGGGCCTGCTGTATAAAATCGCCACACGCGTGGATTTGTATAGTCATTTTGACCCGCTGGAGCTATATGCCGCATTACTGGGCGGAGTGATCGGGCCGGAAAAACGCCGTTGGGCCCAGCGGCTCGAGATTGAAGATGATTATGATGCCCTTTGGCATTTTCGTGCGCATGACAGGCCGAAATTGTCGCCGCGTAAGCGTCTTCAATATATTGATTGTCATACGTTCCTGCCGGATGACATTTTTACCAAGGTTGACCGCGTGTCGATGGATGTGTCGCTGGAGGCACGTGTGCCATACTTATCACGTGAAATTATGGAGTATGCGTCTACGCTGCCGGAAGATTTCCTGTATAAAGGGGGGCAGCTTAAGGCAGGGCTTAAATATGCATTCCGCGACATGCTGCCGGAGGAAATATTAAACCGTGGCAAAAAAGGGTTCAGTATTCCGATAAAGATATGGGGCAGCAAAACCCTTGGTGATAGTCTGACGTTCGAAGAGGCTGTTTTGCAGCGGTTTTTGTCGGATCGGCGTGTATTGCCGAGTGGGAAGGCAGCATGATTATACATTATCACTCTGGTGCAACCCTACCATCCAGTGCGGCAAAGGCCGTTCATGTTATGAAGATGTGCCGTGCATGGGCGGTGCGGGGGCATGATGTTACCTTATTCGGTAAGGGGCCTAAATCTGTATCAAATGAGGATATTTTCACTCGTTACGGGGTTGAGGCAAATTTTAATCTGGTGCGTGCGGCCAATATTCCTGTTCCCGTTATATCCGGTGTATGGCGGATGATGGATAATGCACGTACGGCAAAATCAATGCCTACGCCGGATCTGGTTTACGGACGTGATCCGATTGCGCTTG
>JAUICS010000315.1 GCA_030427765.1 Alphaproteobacteria bacterium | reverse complement strand
GAAAAATCATCAAAATAGGTTATATCCATGTTGCCATCCGGTTTTGCCTGTTTTACCAAATGGCGCTCATCCATATATTCTTCCCCGTCTTTCGCCACAACCTTCACGTATGGCACTGGATTTAAGGTATTATGCAACGTAACGCCATCCGCATCCAAGTCAATGTCCTGCCCGTTCAGCACATCCATGACATCCAGACCCAGATCATCCGCAACCGCCTGAATGACTGGCTGCGCCTCGACACGTGCTTTGTTGTATCCATAGAACGGCACAATCACCGGTGTTCTGTCGAATTCAATTCCACCAAAAAAGGCCGTCATACTGTCACGAAACTCCTCGGCATTCACATGGCCGCTTTGGTGAATGCCGCGCTCATACCCCTGAATATAATTCATGTCCTGCACACATTCCGCCGGTAATTCACCATTCAGTTGGCGCGGATTGTGACAGTCAACAAATGTTTCACCATTATGCGGTCCCAACGGACCCGTCAGAATGTCATACGACACCGGGACATGCGTATAATTTGTTGAAAAGAACATCATATTATCTCTGCTAACATGTCCAAATGCTTGAGGGTCGTCATAGGTCAGGAAGACCGGCGCCTCACCACTCACATTTGTTAAATCATCCTCTGATATTAATCCGGCCTCAATAGTTTGCTGCATAACCCGGCTTATCTCCGGATCGAACACGAGACGACGACCACGCTTAAGGGCGGTCATGGCCAAATTAACCAGATTTTGCTTATAATCCTCAAAAACTGAGCAAAACACGGCCTTGCCATCCTGCTCATCCAAAATAAAATCAAATTCTTCACGCGCATTCTTGGTCTTTCGCGATGGCCATGTTGAATAAATCTGCGTGTTATCAATGAACATAAGAACCTGATCGGTACCGGACACATCCTCAAGCAATTTGCGAAGTGAATCCCTCTTGTAATTCGGCATATCAAGCGGACCATCAATATCATTGTTAACATCACCAAGCAGGATAAATGTTTTGCCGTCCTTACGCACGGAAACCGCATGTACAATCGTTGTGTGCGGCATGATATGAAACTGGATGTCGGCACCATCTATATTTATGCCGGCTTCCGGAATTTTTGTTACGGACAGGGCGTCCGCATCAAGACCGATACTGGTCAGCATATCACGCAGCCATATATGTTGAATTGTATCATGGTCATCGTCCACGCCCGCAGGCATAAGATAGGTTGGCGCCGTAATATTCAAGCCGCGCAACCCATCGGCCTGAATTCCCACCGCATGGTCAACATGTTCATGGGTACATAGGGCGTAATCGATATGTTCATATAAATCTATTCCGTGAACAACTTGCGCACGGTCAACTGTTTCATATGTAACGATGTCGTGATCCCATTTTTCGGACGCGCCGGCCTCAAGCATAAACCGCGTACCGTCAACTTCTAACAAAAGGCACGCATTACTTGAGTACTGGTTGTTTGCGCCAGATAACACTTGAATCTTAATAATACCTCTCCTCAACAAATCTTCATTTGTTAAAACCAGCATAAAATATTCTCAGAAATTGGCAATTTCTAAAAATACGTCTCATATGCCTTTAGCGCACACCAACATACAAATCCGGCCAGCCCCCAGTTGAGCAGGCCGAATTTCCATTTCAGGCCTTTATCCTTCAACAGCTCCTCATCCGTTTTGTCTTTTAATAAATAAAGGAGGATAACCTGCCCCAAAGCAAACCCGCTTATAAATCCGACTATTCCAACTACCCAAGTCATGGTACTCTCATCAAAAATTATTGTTCTGAATCATGTTGTTACATCATATTATCATACTTGCGCTGGTCCAAGGAATTACTGAATTTCTACCAATTTCGTCTAGTGGACATCTTGTTCTGGGCCACGCCATTATCGATGGAAATATCGGTGAGGCAAATTGGGACAATCAAGACCTGCTTATTGATGTTGCCGTACATTTGGGAACCCTTTTGTCGGTCTGCCTGTACTTCTACAAAGATATTTTCGGCATGGTATTAGGAGGATGCTCCCTCCTGACCGGCAAGGTCACCCATAACACGAAACTAGCGCTCTATGTCGTTCTCTCTTCAATACCTGTCATCATCGCCGGGCTTGCCATACATGCAATCAAACCTGATTTTTTACGTTCGGTTGAGGTTATGGCTTGGGCAACAATTGTATTTGGTGTTGTTCTATGGGCAGCCGATAGGTTCTTTAAGGACGGGAAAACACTGGCGGACATGTCTTGGAAGGGTGCGATTATCATCGGTCTTGCCCAAACACTCGCCCTTATTCCGGGGACGAGCCGTTCCGGCATAACCATGACCGCCGCACGCATGACCGGATATTCACGGACAGAGGCCGCGCGATATTCCCTCCTACTCGCTATAGTTGCGATACTTGGTGCCGGTACACTTGCAACAAAAGATTTGATTGAGGCCGGTGATGTAACATTAACAATCAACGCACTTATCGCTGCGGGGGTATCGTTTATCGCGGGCTGGATATCCATTGCCCTAATGATGCGCTGGCTTGCCAAATCGACATTCACACCATTTGCCATTTACCGCGTAATTCTGGGCGGCGCATTGCTGGCCTACTTATATGGTGTGGCTTAGAAGCGTCACTCTCGTCTCGCCATATGTCTTCTCGGAAAGCAC
>JAUICS010000314.1 GCA_030427765.1 Alphaproteobacteria bacterium | reverse complement strand
TCTGAAAATCGTGACGCAAGGACATGATGAAAACCATTATCCAATTATCAAAAGCCATGAACTGATCTCAGACCGTGATCGTCGCCGCGAACATGCGCGCCGTACAGGAAACATGAATTTCCTTCGCGCAGGTGATGAGGCCCTTGATGTTGCACCGACATTACATAGTGAGAATACAGTCGCGACGGCAGAGGCAAAAACACCCGGATAAGGGAGTTCCTGCGTTAAGCTTCATTTGACATTGCCATTTGGAATTGTTTATGACAGATTGTCTAAATTATTCCTTAGGAGACGTGGCCGAGTGGCTGAAGGCGCTCCCCTGCTAAGGGAGTATGGGGTTTATAGCTCCATCGTGGGTTCGAATCCCACCGTCTCCGCCATATTGCGCTCTTTGAGCTTCGTCAAAAATTCAACGCACCCCGCAGCTTAGCTGGCCGAATTCCGGCTCGACGCTCCAAAGCTGTGATGGGGGTTCTTTTTCAAGCAATTGCCGTCTGACGCCTTCCGGCAGGTTCGTTAAAAATTCCAGTCCCGTTTGATCTTGTATATCCTGGAGTGTTGTCATGTATTGGGTATGATCATACGCGCCGAACCGTCCATTTTCCTGCACACGGCATGCGTTATAGTCTGAATGGTTTGGAAAGATAAATGACAGTACTTCCGGCACGTTATTTTCCGTTTCACGAATGATGATTTTAAACAAAGCATCGGGAACTGCGACTGGAATTTCTCCACCCCCACCAATCCAGCGAAGTGGTTTCCCTAGATCATATATTGGGCCGGTTACAACCCAGACGGAACCGTACTTGTTGGCCGCCGCCCCCGTCCAGAATTCCAGATCCAGCCACGGCCCCTGATTCAGCATCGCCGCCTGCGGCACCGCATTCCAGAAAAAATGGGTATTGCAAGCGGCTTCGTGCCCTACACGCTCAGCCAAAAACTTCATTTGCAAGTGGCCGCGATTCCATATTCGACCAACACCTTTGTAGGAATCATCCAGTCGGGGGACACGTACTCCGCTACGGTTACGTAAATGATCAAACTCATGCCCATGCCATGTGTACCAAGGTCTCGGGCGTTTCCATGATGAAGGCCTTCCAATCCGCCCGGTATGAGGGTCACGATACGCCTTTATTTCATACGCAACAAAATCGGGCACACCGAGGATATCAGGACGCGCGTCGCCATTATCATCATCGTTTGTATCGAAACTGGACACATACGCGGCAAAATCACGCCGGATCGGGGCCTGCCCATTCCGATATTCCGTTCCGAACTTATCATGATTATAGCCTGCGGCCTGACCGTGCACGGCATATGGTGAGTAATGACGCGTAATACCATCGACCTTGACTTTATCCGTCCGGCAACGCTCAGCCAACGCCATTTGCGGCAAGATGGCAGTGATAAACGCGGCCGCGCATGAAATTGTCCCCTTCATACTTTTTTCTAGCATTTTTCGACAAAATATTAAAGCTAATGACTACAACCACATCCCTCATATTAACGGTTCCTAAAGATAAATTATGTATATGTAAAAAAAAGGATTCTTCGCTTTGCCTGAAAAAGACAAAAAGGAAGGCGTAACACGCCGATTTATGTGGCAGTCATTACTTGCTGCACCTTTGGCCGCGTCCGTGACCCGTGCGCAAGCAGGCCTTATGCCGACTACAGAACTTGCGCAGCAACCTTTTAAAAATGTGAACAATACATCCATGACACACTTACAAAAGGCCTTTATCGAATGCATGATCAGTTACGTTGGCATCCGCATTGCCAATCCAGACAATGAACAACGGCCTGCAAGTGACAAGGATCAAGTCAATATATTTAACAGGAATGGAAAAGGCGGCGCCTGGTGCGCCGATATAATGAAACATTTTGATGAAATGATTGCCAATCATACGGGCCGACCGCCGTTAACGGGTATGGCACCTATACTTTCAACCGGTGAACTTATTGACTATGCCAAAACGGCAGGACCAAACGGTACAAACGCATACACTTTATTCGGGGAAGACATTACTCCGCCGCCTGGAAGCTTGATCAACATGGGCTGGATTGATGCAAAAACCATTTACAGACAAAAAATAGGAATAGTAGAACGTATTGAGGTAGACAATATTGAGGAAAGAGGCAGGCATACAGCAATCGTTTTAAAATCTGGCATCGAAACATCAGGACAGTTCAAAGATTGGGTGCGGATTGAAACGATAGATGCGTCCATCGTCATTTTTCAGGCTTCCGGTGGACCTTACTCTGTTCGGCCACTTACAGTTTTTGTTAACCCCAAAACAAATGAAACAGTCCGTTTTTTCAAAGAAAGCGATATCCCACACAATCCAATTCGTTTTGAAGTCGGAACGTGGGCAACAATAGGATACATAAACCCCATGGATATGGATGGTGCTGAAGACATAAACAAGCGTCTTCAGGAATTAGAACGCGCAGGAAACCCATTCCAACCAGATGGACGACTACAAACCACAGGGTTATTGGGCCGCAAGTTAACAGGACAATGGCTTGCGCATATCAAAGACCATATTCAATACCCGAGTCCACAACTGCAAACCCGTCTTGATGAGCTTTATGAACCCGCATCACAAGATCATGACGATTCTCTGGCTCCATAACGCCTACAAATCCCCAGAAAACTTATAATAACGAA
>JAUICS010000313.1 GCA_030427765.1 Alphaproteobacteria bacterium | reverse complement strand
ACGTTTTGGAAAACGGGACACAAAAAGGTGACCGAACCGGCACGGGTACATTAAGTGTCTTCGGTTATCAAAACCGTTATGATTTAAGCGAGGGATTTCCCGTTATCACAACGAAGAAACTGCACCTGCGCTCCATCATCCATGAACTGCTCTGGTTTTTAAAGGGCGACACCAATATCAAGTACCTGAAGGATAACAAGGTATCGATATGGGATGAATGGGCCGATGAAAATGGTGATTTAGGTCCGGTTTATGGGTATCAATGGCGGTCATGGCCCACACCGGATGGGCAGCATATTGACCAGATCACACGCCTGATTAACCAAATTAAAAACAATCCGGATTCCCGCCGTCATATCGTATCTGCGTGGAACGTGACGTATATTGAGGAAATGGCATTGCCGCCATGCCACTGCCTGTTCCAGTTCTATGTTGCCGACGGCAAACTGTCATGTCAGCTTTACCAGCGCAGTGCGGACATATTCCTTGGCGTGCCGTTTAACATTGCGTCATACAGCTTGCTGACCATGATGATTGCACAGGTTGTCGGATTAAAACCCGGTGAATTTATTCACACATTCGGCGATGCGCATTTATACCTGAATCATATCGAGCAGGCGAAGGAGCAGTTATCACGCACACCATTCGCCCTACCGGAAATGCATCTGAACCCGCATATAAATGATATTTTCGATTTCAAGTTCGAGGACTTTGAACTTATCGGGTATGAGGCCCATCCAAGTATAAAAGCCCCCATCGCGGTATAACCCGAAATGGACACGGGCGCGGATTTCGGGTGGCTACATAATTTTATTATTGAGGTTCTCCCCCTCTACTTCATATCGCTGCTTGGTTTCATTGCCGGAAAATTCCTGAAGGTTGATACAAAATCGGTATCAACGTTGGCGATTTATATGTTTACGCCATTTGTGTTCTGCTTCTCAGTGGCGCAGCTTCCGTTCTCCTTAACCGCGCTTCTTATGCCGCTCATAACATTTTTAATATCCTCAACCATCGCGCTGACGATGGTGAATATTACCAAACGCGCCTCACGTGATGACAAAATGCCCTACCTGACCGGTATGGCATCGGGCGATAGCAATTGGGGTTACTTCGGCATTCCGATTATATTGTCGCTATATGATGCGTCCTTCCTTGCCGCGTTTATCGTTATCGGTTTTGGATCACAAATCTACCAGAACACGTTTGGTATTTACTTTATCTCACGCGGTAAATACGCCCCGTATGAAAGTTTCCGGAATATATTCAAATTTCCGGCATTCTACGCCATTTTTGTTGGTCTTACTTTCAGTTACCTGCAACTCGATTTCCCCGATTACGTTCTGAAAACAGTGGACTTGTTTAAATCCAGCTATGCCGTCCTGGGCATGATGATTATTGGTCTTGGCATTGCCTCGCTTGACCGGTTCCGGATGGATTTCGGCTTCATTAGTCTGATGTTTTTCATTCGCTTCCTGCTCTGGCCCGGCATTGCCTTTGCTATCGTTGCCTTAAACCTGCAATACCATATTTTTGAGGATGAATTTAACAAACCACTCCTTCTGTTTTCCATTATGCCTATGGCGGCCAATAACATTGCATTCGCCGCACAATTTGACATGAACCCTGGGAAAGTATCGGTTGCGGTCTTGCTTTCGACTCTCTTTGCCGTTGTTTACATACCGTTTGCGATCTATATTTTTGGTATATAAGAAAGGCATAGTCATGAACGATCACATAACGACATCGATTGTCGTCGCGGCGGCACAGAACAGAACCATCGGCAAAAACAACGATATGCCTTGGCATTTGCCGGAGGATTTAAAACGGTTTAAACGCCTGACATCCGGTCACCCCGTTATTATGGGCCGCAAAACATACCAATCGATATTCGACCGTTTGGGAAAGGCCCTGCCCGGCCGTGATAACATCGTCATAACACGGCAGGCTAATTTTGATGCGGATGGATATGTCGTTTCCTCCGTCAAGGATGCGATTGAAAAAGCAAAAAATTTAGCAAAAGAAAAACAGCTGGATGAAATTTTTGTCATCGGCGGGGCGCAAATATATTCAGAAACTCTGCCCCTCACAGATCGCATTCATCTGACCGAGGTACTGGAAACAATTGATGGCGATGCATTCTTTCCGGAACTGGACGATGGGGATTGGAAACGGGAAGTCGCAGAAGATGATTGCAACGCGGATGGGTACCGTTTTATAACCCTTAATAGAATTCAACCGTAAATAAAAACGGAATCACAATGTCGATAGTAAAGATTGTTCACGTTCCCGCCGATGTTTTAAAAAGCACTGCTGAACCCGTAACAGACATAACGGACGCCATCCGGACGCAGATTCAGAACATGTTCGATACCATGTATGCCGCGCCGGGCATTGGTTTGGCCGCGAACCAGATTGGTATGCTGAACCGCGTTGTGGTTATGCATGTTGAAGACGGCAATGTTGATACCGGCCCCGTGGCTATGATCAATCCGGAAATTATATCCGCATCCGAAGACATCAGTGAAATGGAAGAAGGCTGCCTATCCATCCCCGGTCAATTGGGCAAGGTCAAGCGCCCAAAATCTGTAAAGGTTAAATTCCTTGATATTGATGGGAATGAACAGGAACTCGAAGGACACGACCTTGTGTCCCATTGTATTCAGCATGAAATCGATC
>JAUICS010000312.1 GCA_030427765.1 Alphaproteobacteria bacterium | reverse complement strand
CCAGACCGTGCATTTCAAAAATATTGATAAGGATGAGAATGATTTTAGCGAGCTATTTTCATCATTCCATCCCGCCCGTGCGCGGCTTGCGTATGATGAGCTTCTATCGAACCAACTTGCCATCGCCCTTGTCCGGCAACGGCAGATGCAACGTAAGGGACGAATCTTTAAACGCACCGGAACACTTGATGATAAATTTCTATCACTGTTACCGTTTGAGCTGACCGGCGCGCAAAAACGGTGCCTTGATGAAATCTACGATGACATGGAAAGACCGGATCGAATGCTGCGTCTATTACAAGGGGATGTCGGAAGCGGAAAGACTATGGTTGCGGCTTTGACGATGATCCGCGGCCTCGAAAATAATGTACAGGCCGCCCTTATGGCGCCAACGGAAATTCTGGCACGGCAGCATGCCGAAACGTTAAAGCCGTTATTTGAACAAATCGGTATACGGTGCGTCGTTCTGACGGGCCGTGATAAAGGTAAAACACGTGATCTTTTGCTGCAGCAAATTCATAACGGCGCGGCGCAAATTATCATCGGCACACATGCGTTGTTTCAAAAGGGCGTTGCCTTTCAGGACCTCGGCGTTGCCGTGATTGATGAGCAGCATCGTTTCGGTGTGCATCAGCGTATGGAATTATCATCCAAAGGAAACGGCGTTGATATACTCGTTATGACCGCCACGCCCATTCCGCGCACATTAACATTAACCGCGTACGGGGATATGGATTGTAGCCGGATTGATGAAAAACCGCCGGGACGAAAACCGGTTGATACGCTGCTGATGTCCAAGGACAAGATCGAAGATATGATCGCCGGTGTGGGGCGGCAGGTTCAAACCGGTGCACGCGTGTACTGGGTTTGCCCGCTGGTTGAAGAATCCGAAGTGTTAAACCTGACCGCCGCCGAAGAACGGTATCAGGTATTGCAATCTTTTTTCCATGACCGTGTCGGTCTGGTACATGGAAAAATGAAACCGGCAGAAAAAGATGACGTCATGGAAAAATTTATCAATGGCGATATTGATATTCTGGTTGCCACGACGGTTATCGAGGTCGGCGTGAATGTGCCCGAAGCCACCGTCATGGTTATTGAACATGCGGAGCGATTTGGCCTGGCGCAGCTGCACCAGCTACGCGGACGTGTTGGGCGTGGGGCCGATAAATCCTACTGTTTCCTTCTCTATAATCCGCCGCTATCCGAAAACGGAAAGGAACGTTTAAACACGATGCGGCAAACCGAAGACGGGTTCCTGATTGCCGAAAAGGATTTAAAACTGCGTGGCGGCGGCGAGGTACTGGGCGTAAAGCAAAGTGGTTTGCCGGAGTTTCGTTTTGCCGATCTGGAGGACCATGCGGACCTGCTTATCACCGCGCGCAATGATATAAAATTGATCCTCGACAAAGACCCGCATTTGTCATCAGACCGCGGTAAGGCATTACTCGAACTACTTTTTCTCTTTGAACGCGATCAAGCAATTCAATATTTGCAGTCGGGTTAGTTTATGCTGCGAATGCAGCATATCATTTCATTGACGGCAATTTGCCGTGCGTGAGAGTATAAAAATATGGGAGACAACAATACACCGTATAACTCCATTCTGGATATGATCGGGAATACACCGATGCTGGACATGGGAAACGGCATTTTCGCAAAATGTGAATTTTTAAATCCATCAGGCTCAATTAAGGCCCGCATGGCAAAGTATATGATTGAGCAGGCGGAAAAAGAAGGCCTGCTGAAACCCGGTGATACAATCGTTGAAGCGACATCCGGCAACACCGGAAATGCGATGAGTATGATCGCCGCCGTCAAGGGATATAAAATGATTGTGATTATCCCGAACGGTTACACATCAGAACGTATGCAGATATCAATGGGATACGGCGCAGACATTCGTTTCGTTGGCGATTTTCAGGTTAATGATGCGATGAAAGAGGCCAAGAAACTCGGCAAAAAAGACGGGTTTTACAATCCTGGGCAATTTGAAAACGAGTGGAATGTTGATGAGAACCGTGACTGGCTCGGCAAGGAAATCATTACACAAATTCCAGATGGCGTAAAAATTGATGCTATTGTGCAAGGTGTTGGCACGGGCGGAACACTTATCGGTGTCGGGCAAGCATTACGTGAATGGCATAACCCCGATTTGAAAATTTATGCGATGGAACCATCGGAGTCCCGCACAATCGAATGCTGTATGGTTGCCGATCATAAAATCGAGGGAATATCCGACGGGTTCATTCCAACAATTTATGAACGCCATAAACATATTGTTGATGACATTATCCATGTTGATAGCGAAACGGCAAAAGTTGTGGCAAAAGATTTGGCACGCCGCCGTGGGTTATTTGTCGGGCCAAGTTCAGGCGCAAATTTCTGGGCGGCGGAGGAAATTAAACGCCGCCATCCGAATATCAAAACCGTCTTAACATTCATGTGCGATAAGGCCGAAAAATACCTATCGATGCTTAATCCGGTTACGTAGTATCCGGATTATATATCCGACCCATGCCAACGACCGGAATAATCACCGGTATCACCCTGATCGCCACCCTTGGTATCCTGTGGTAAATTCAGTTCCGTCTTGATGCGTTTAATATCATCCAGAATGCCGCTAATTGCCTCACCAACGGGGTCGGGTTCATTACGGGCCGGCAGGCCGTACGCGGCATTATTGCCC
>JAUICS010000007.1 GCA_030427765.1 Alphaproteobacteria bacterium | reverse complement strand
CCCGACACAATGTTTTCGGCCCAGCCGCATGCCCCAAGAACATTCGTCTTCGCCTTACGCAATGCCAATGTGTACATAAGACCGGCAACCGTCGCCGCACCCGCCATGTCCATCTTCATATCATCCATACCGCCGGCGGGTTTAATCGAAATACCGCCCGTATCAAAGGTCACGCCCTTCCCAATGATGGCAAGCGGAACAGATTCCGTTGATGTCTTGGATCTCCCTTTAGCCGGTTTCTTGCCTCCGTTCCAATGCATAAGAAGCAAGCACGGTTTATTATCCGACCCCTTACCAACATTCCAGAATGCGCCCATGCCATGTTTCTGCAATGCTTTATGATCCAGAATAGTTATCGTGACACCCAGAGGTTCGAGCAATTTTTTCACACGCTGCGCAAAAATCTCCGGGGTCAACATGTTCGCGGGCTCATTTGCCAGATCACGGGCAAGAAAGATACCTTCCGCCTGATGATCATAATCTTTAAATGCGTTTTTCAGGGACGCCGCGTCATCATGAATAAATGTAACTTTTTCTACCTCGGTCTTTTTTTCATCGGATTTTTTATACTGATCAAATGTATACGTTGCCAGACGTACGCCCAAAGCCGCATGCAAAATCAAATCGTTACCGTTTTCAAATGCCTTCAACACATCACACGCTAAAATAACGCATGCCTTTTTGACTTTCTTGGTTTGCAGTGCCGATAGCATCTTTCCGCCCCACAAAACCGTATCAACATCTGCCGTTTTGTCGGCTTTACCCAGCCCGCACACAAGAATACGTTTGTACGGTGCATCGGCAACCACAGGAACGGATAAAAACTGGCCATCCTTGCCGGTAAAGGATTCATCCGCATCCAGAATGTCATTGGATGTTTTAAGAACCTCTGCCGACAGCACATCGTTGTACACATCCAGATTTCCGTCTTCAAAAACGGCAAGCACCAATGTATCCAATTGTTTTGGAAGTGACGTTGTAAAATCGATAAGTTTGGCCATAGTTTCATCCTGATAAGGTTAAATTGCTTTATTACAGAAACCCTTTTCTGGAATTGAGTTTTTCTGTAAATACGATAGAGTTCGGAAAATCGTTACACTACAAGATTATTAATTTTCCGGTTTTATGCAAGACTACAAAACCGGATAGCAACAACTGACACACGCATTATGACATTGCTTGATAAATACGTTCTGAAGCAGATTGGTCTGGCGACCTTTGTTATAAGCATCATTCTGATCGTCATTATATTTTTAATACAGTCCCTTCGCTTTCTTGATATTATTATCGAGGCTGGGGCATCCGGTAATGCATTCTGGATTTTAACGTTGCTGGCACTGCCCCGTTTTTTCGAGGTGATTGTCCCAATATCCCTGATGATTGCGACACTGTTTATTTACAATAAACTTATCAATGATAGTGAACTTATCGTTATGCGGTCCGCCGGTTTATCCCCGCTTCGCCTATCCTTTCCCGCATTATTTTTCGCCGGATTTATTACCGTATGCATGTATGTAAACAGTGGATGGGTTGCCCCAACATCCCTGATGAATATGGAGCAAACGATGAATGTCATAAAAACACAGGCATCATCATTTCTTTTCAAAGAAGGTGTATTTACCAACCTTAGTAAAAAAATCACCGCGTATATCCAGCATAAACAGCAAAACGGCACGCTTGAAGGTATATTGATATATGACAAACGTAAAAAGGACGAACCGCCCATTACCATTCTGGCCAAACGCGGTAGCCTGTTAATCGATAGCGATAATAACAAGCGTGTAATCGTGTACGAAGGATCACGCCAGCAGTATTTCCCGGACGAAAAAAAATTGGAACGACTTGAATTTAACCGTTACATCCTCAATTTCCCGAAAGAGTCCGATGATCTGGACATCCGAGGATATGAACCGGAAGAACGAACATTACCGGATTTAATTTTCAACCGTGATGATCAAAACAATAAAAACCCGCAATTCAAACGCAATTTAATGGCGGAACTCCATAAACGCCTGACGGCGCCGTTTATGGCATTAACATTTGCATCGATCTGCCTTGCATGCTTGATGTCGGGAACATTCGACCGGCGCGGGATAAGCAAACGCTTGCTTATCGCCGCCATCACGGGCATTTGTATTCAAGGTATGTATCTAGGCTCATTCAATTACGCCCAAAAGAACACGACCGGAATTGCCGTTATGTATCTGCTTGCATTCTTGCCATTTGCCGCATCTATCCTTTATCTCAAAATGATGCCAACACTTAACCACTTCCGTATTCGAAAGGGGTAACCATGCGTTTTTCAAATACTTTAAACCTCTACCTCGCAAAGCACTTTTTCTTAAATTTTCTTATGATCCTGATGATCATACTAAGTGTTGTTTATCTTTTCGATTCCATTGAAATTCTGCGCCGTGCAGGCAAATTCGAAAACGTCACATTGCCGCTGGTTTTTAAAATCAGCCTCTTGAAACTCCCTGAGGTTGGCCAGCAGATCGTCCCGTTTGCGGTACTGTTCGGAGCCATGTTTTCATTCTGGCAATTGATGCGCCGATACGAAATCATCGTTTTGAAGGCATCCGGTTTTTCAATCTGGCAATTGCTTATGCCAATATTACTTGTCGGAACACTTATCGGGATAAGTCAGGCAACGGTAATCAATCCCATCAGCGCCGCCCTACTCGTAAAATATGACGAAATGGAACGGCGTTACCTGTCAAAATCATCCGGTGTTGTATCGTTGTTCAAGAACGGCATGTGGATACGCCAGCCATTAAATGACAACACAAATACGCCGAATATGAACAATGGATACGTTATCCTGAGTGGTGGAAAGGTGGATGTTAACACATGGGAACTGCAGCGCGTCACCGCTTATTTCTTTGATAAACACAATGCGCTTCAAAAACGTATCGACGCACAAAATGCGTCTTTGAAAGACAATTTATGGATATTCAAAAATGTATCAATAAACGCGCCAAATGAAGATCCCGTATTTAACGATGAATTCCGTTTCCAGAATGCACTTATGCTCAGAGATATAGAGGAAAGCGTTACATCCGTTGGCAGTGTTTCATTTTGGAAACTTCCGTACCTGATACAAAATTTGCGCGAAGCCGGGTTTGACCCGACCCGCCTTGAGTTAAAACTCCATAACCTTCTGGCAACACCAATCATGATGATTTCTATGATTATACTCGGCGCCATTGTATCACTCCGACCGCCCCGTTCAAACGCGACAACGGCTGTTATCTTAGGCGGTATTTTTATTGGATTTATTATTTTCTTCGTACAGAATTTCCTGAATGCATTTGGTATGTCAAACCAACTTCCCGTAATACTTGCAGCATGGTCCCCTTCGGTAATCAGCCTTATGATAGGAATTAGCATATTGATCAATATAGAAGACGGATAAAAATGGGAATTACCGTCTAAAACAAGTTGACGCTCAAAAAACTCATGTCAATATAGTGCATTATTTTACGGGGCATAACGTATTCCAGAAATTTTCTAGGGCTGTTAATAATCTCGTAACAAATGTGTGGTTTAAATAGAGTTTAGAAGCGGATTTCCTCGCGTAAACTCAAACAGATACAGAACTATGTTTAAAGATTTCGTAAAACACAGCACAATCCTATCTTTATCAGCCGCCCTTCTTATTACGGCGGGCTGTTCATCAAAAGACGCGAATGAGAATTTAATCATTTCGGGCAACATCGCGATCGAGGACCCGTATGAAGAATACAACCGTGATGTGTTTGAATTTAACGATGCGCTCGATGAAGCAATTCTGGCCCCAGCGGCACGCACATATCGCGATGTTGTTCCAGAACCGGCACAGGACGGTCTTCGCAACGCATTACGCAACCTGAAAAGCCCGATCAACATCGCCAACCAGGTTTTGCAGGGTGATTTTGAAGGCACATTAACCGATGTTATGCGTGCCATGGTTAACACTACGTTTGGTTTCCTTGGTATAGTTGATTTGGCACAAAGCGCAGGACTTGAGTACGAAAAAGAAGACTTTGGTCAGACACTCGCCGTATGGGGAATTGATCACGGACCTTACATTGTCGTTCCGATTATTGGGCCGTCATCACTTCGTGACCATATTGGTAACGCCGTAGATTCGATTGCCGATCCACTGCGCATCTACCTGTTTAACATTGATGAAGAAGGATGGTCACTCGCCCGTACCGGAGCAACATTGTTTGATGGTCGTGTTCAGTTACTGGATATCCTTGCCGATCTTAAGAAAAATTCATTTGATTACTATGCCGCGGTAAGAAGTTCGTATTACCAGCGTCGACAAGCTTTGGTAGATGACCAAAATCCACGCAATGCAAATGTTAATGAATTACCTGAGATTCCAGATTACGACGATGAATTCGGCGATTTCTAAAATATCTGTATAATTTTAACGCTTACACCATTTTTTTACTGTATCATTGCCATATATAATGTTATGTAGGCAATTGTATGTTTTAAATACTAAAAAGATGTGGTAACGACGCCTTGAGACCTTTTCTGATATCTACCCTCGCATTATCTTCGGCCGTGTTATTCAGCGGCAATGCATATTCACACGTACTTTTATCGAACGTCTTGCTTGATAATTTTGCTGCCGTACAAAGCAGCATATATCTGAATGCCAGTACAGAAAACGAAGAAACGAAGAAACAAAACGCCGAAAAATTCATCGATGATATTGCGGAGCGGGGAATAGGTTTCTTATCAAACGATACGTTGTCACAGGCCGAAAAAGAACGTGAATTCGAAAATCTACTTATCAAGAATTTTGACATGAAGACCATTGCACGGTTTGCACTTGGTCGATATGCCCGTGGTGCCTCTCAGGAGGACCTTCAGGAATATTACGCTTTATTCCAGGATATGATTGTAAAAACATACTCAGAACGTTTCTCGGATTACCAGGGCCAGACACTGAATGTATCTGATAGCCAGTTATCAGGAAAACGCGACGTTGTTGTAAACTCCTTCATTCAAGATGAAAAAGGAACTCGCGTCCTCATACAATGGCGTGTACGCGGCGAAGGCGGGAATTATCAGGTAATCGATATTATAGTCGAGGGCGTTAGCATGGTCATCACGCAACGTTCCGATTTCGCATCTATCATTCAGCGCGGCGGCGGTAACATCAGTGTGCTGACACAGCACATTAAAGACCGTCTGGATTCCGTAAAAACGCTAGAAGTGTCTGAAAACAAATAAAGAACTCCCTATTTTTGCCTTATGCCCTATGATTTTGCTAAGTCATGTGTATGGCTAGCTACGCAAGAGACATAATACCCGATGTATTTGCAAGACAACCCGATTTAACATCAGAGTTTGTTTTGAATAACGTATTGGGTGCGGACCCACTCGATGGCTCTGCAACGGCTACTTTCGCAAAAGACCCGCAAAACGCCGCCCCTGGATTACGTCCATGCGCTAAATGCTTATATTACAATTGCACGTGCGAGGTTGATGACGAGCCGGAGCCAGAAGCGGAACAAGATGATTATCGTAGCAGTGACGAAAATGACAAACTGGAATTTGATGCACTGGAATACGTTGCCGATTCATTGGAGCAATTGATTGAGGCCGTTGAAAATGCTCTTGAGAACAACATGCCGGAAATGGCGGCACAATATTTAAGCTTGATAGGCGAACACATCATGGATATTTCACCGCAAAAAATGGCGCATCTTACAAATTTAGCCTACCAAACAGAAAGTGCATTAGAAGCGTCCGGACAATCAACACACTTACTCAACGCATATACGGCATCGGCAGATGGCATGGATTTGAGACTTGTTGGCGATATGCATTCGGACGCTGCGGATCTTTCCGTAAATACCGGACCATCATTCGGAATATTTGTATCAGGTCAATCGGCGACAAATGCTGGATTGGCTGGACTATCCGGTGGTCCTTCGGGACCCGGCGGTGGTTTAGGCGGAGCCGCTGCTTAAGTATTCTATGTAGGCATTAAAGGTTTCTATATCTGCTACATGCGCGCTTGCGTCCGCATTGATAAATTTTGCGCCCCCCTGCAATGCGATTTCCAAACGGCTCAAGTAATCCCGCTGCGGAATTTCTATTGCACCAAAGCGCAGCAAATGCGGATTAATAAACTGCGTATCAACAAGGGTAAATCCCTGCCTCCACACATGCGCCATTAAATGACAAAGGGCGACCTTACTGGCATCTGTTTGACGCGAAAACATACTCTCCCCGAAAAAGACACCGCAAATCGCCAATCCAAAAACACCACCAGCGAGTTTATCATCACGCCAGCACTCCACACTATGCGCATATCCGGCATGATAAAGCGCAACAAAAATATCCCTTATCCCTTTATTAATCCATGTTTTTTGACGTTTATCGGTCGGCGCAGCACACCCTTTTATAACATTACGAAAGTCAGTATTGAACGTGACATCGAACACCCCTTGACGCACTGTCCGACGCAACGATTTAGATACATGAAATGTATCAATCGGTAAAATACCGCGGTCCTCAGGTTCATAAAAAAAGAATGTATCGGAACTTGCGTCCTCGGCCATGGGGAAAAGGCCGTATCGATAGGCGTTTAAAATATCACCCAAATCAAATTTATGCTCCATACCCTTATTTTACAAGAAACACAGCGTTTTATACAACAGAATATATTACGGCACTGCATCACAAACCATCCATTTTGCCGTACCTTAGAAATGATGGAGTTTGACCTAATGCCGATTTGTTTTGGCCCTAGATTAGCAATATAGGATTGTTAGTCTAGGGGCTTGATTATGTACCCGATAACATCACCTTTATTCAAAACAAAAGGAACATAAACACATGATGACAGGATTATACGCCGCCATATTGGCATTGATACAAATCGCATTAACACTAAACGTTGTTCGTTACAGATTGTCAAAGAAAGTGTCACTTGGCGATGGCGGGGATAAAGAATTAACAGGCGCCATTCGCGCCCACGGAAATTTCACCGAAATCGTGCCGATGGCACTGATCCTTATATATCTGATTGAAGCGCATAGCGCCATGTACTGGATGGTCCATACGATGGGTATTATGCTGGTCGTATCCCGTGCCTTCCATATCGGCGCACTTCTGAATATCTTAAAAGGAACATTGCCGCGTGTTATTGGAACCGCATCTGCAATGGCGGTTTTACTACTGGGTACATTTACAATGTTCTGGTTGCTACTCGTTTAGATTATGCGGGCGTTACAAGACGAACAACATCTGCATGAGCAACAGGGTGATAAGGATCTTCTGAAACAGGCAAACCAGAAATAGGATTTTTGCCTTCCCCTAAAAGCTTATCTCGCTCTGCAAATGCCTCCTGCGCTCTTTCTAAAATTGCATCATGGTCGTTCACGGTTCCGAAAGAGGAAATTTTTTGATTAATTACACCATCTCGTCGGTCATATACGTACGCTCCCATATAGCCCGCCATTTTTCGTAACAGAGAAATCTTATCAAAATAATTTGCTTCAGCGATAACCAAGCCAATTTTTGTCCCACCAATCTCAACAACAGCATACTTGGCGAAAACCTCCTTTGCTTTAACCCGGGAATTTTGTACAAACGCTTCTGCGGCTGCCTTAGCATCATCAGGATGTACTATATACAATGTTACATGATCTGGCAGAAATTCTATTGGCGTCACATCTAATGGAACATCGCGTAGCTGTTCAGCAATAAAGGCTTCCATATGCCTTATTGCCTCTGTATGAACATCACTAACGATAGTTTGAGATTCGTGTTGGCCCAAGGCAGAATAGTTATCACGTAACTCCTCATATATTCTTGAAGTATCAAAATCTTCCTCTGGCACATCAATATTAACCTCTCCATCAATCCCAAAATAACGAATATTGAATATGTTACCCGAATACGTAATTGAAACAGTTCGATCCTGAAATTTACCAAAAACCTCAACACCTGGATTTGCATACGCTTCAATGGATGCCACATGTAGCACTTCATGTATGTTACTTTGTTGATTAATGATAATCTGACGTTTCGCTCCTTGGTGAAACGTGTCACCAACACTTCCATCACGTCTTTTAAATCCTAAAAATTCTAAAACCATAATACTCTCTACCGTTTATTTTCCTGTGTATAGTAACAAAGTTAAAATATTATGTAAATTAAAATTAGTACAAAACTTAAATTAACGACAGGCATTTAATAGCCGCCGTTTCGGCACGTAGAATATTCGGACCAAGGGAGACGCATTGATAGCGCTTTAGCTTGATTTTTTCCTCCTCCGTAAAACCACCTTCCGGCCCGATCAGGAACGCCGCAGACTTCTCTTTATCAAGAACCTTGCTAAGCTCCTGCACATCCTCATGCTCCATACAGACATAAAGTGGAATGTCCTTTTTCCATTCAGACAACACATTCATCATGTCTTCTGGTTCGTTAAAAACCGGAATGTTTAGGCGCTCGCACTGCTCCGCCGCCTCGATAATCTGGCGGTGTATGCGTTCCGTGTTTAAGGTCCGCACCTCCGTATTCTGTGTCAGGACAGGGTGAAAATGTGTTACACCAAGTTCCACCGCCTTTTCAATCAGCCAATCCATACGTGCCTTTTTGATAGGGGCAAACAGCAAGTGAAACTCTTTACCGGATTCAGGTTGAGCCCGAACCTGCTGAACCATCTTAATGACGCAATTTTTTTTTGACGCCTCGATAATCTTCGCCAGAAACTCACCATCTTTGCCGTTAAATACGCGCAAATGATCATCTTCCCGTTTCCGCATTACATTTACAAGGTAATGAGAATGGTCCTTACACAAGGCTATACTTCCGCCATCTTGTAATGAGTGATCAACATATATACGCGGCGTTTTATGATGGTCTTTCATGGCTTCTATTTAAACTGTCATCCCGAGCGAAGTCGAGGGATCTTTATAAAAACAGGAAGAAATATCTCTCACTTACTGATTTTGTATTGAGGTCGTTCGAGATGACAGGTAGGTGTAATCTATGTTTACCGATATCGTCAAAACACGGCTCATTGAATCATTGCCGGAAAACATGCGCGCTTACGCCTATCTAATGCGGCTTGATCGCCCCATTGGATACTGGCTTTTGTTCTGGCCGGGCGCGTGGGCAATCATGTTAGCCGGTGCCATCACATCAGCATCCGCCATAACTTTGGTGTATTACCTTACCCTATTTCTTATAGGGTCTATCGTCATGCGCGGGGCTGGTTGCGTAATCAATGATCTTTGGGATAAAGATCTGGATAAACATGTGGAACGAACAGCAAATCGCCCTATCGCCAGCGGCCAGATATCAAAAAAACAAGCCTTTGTATTTTTAGGCGGCCTTCTTCTTATCGGCCTGATAATCTTGCTACAGCTCAATATAACGACAATTGTAACCGGTCTAGCCTCAGTCCCATTTGTTATCCTTTATCCATATATGAAACGGATGACGTATTGGCCGCAGTTATTTTTAGGTGTGACCTTCAGCTTTGGTGCGTTAATCGGCTGGACCGCCGTTACTGGTGAGGTTGGATGGCCTGCCCTGCTCCTCTACGCCGCCGCAATATTCTGGACGCTCGGTTATGATACCGTCTATGCATATCAGGACATTGAAGATGACCGGAAGGTCGGCATCAAATCAACTGCCCTTGTTTTCGGTGACAACCCGAAACCGTTTGTAAGTGTTTTTTATGCCATTGCATTCTGTCTTATCCTGACGGCACTTTTCTGGACAACACAAAATATGATGGTCAAAGTGCTGCTTATCCCGACGGCTATACAGATGTTTTGGCAGATACGATTCTGGAAACCGGGTGATCAGGCATCCTCACTCACAACATTCAAATCAAATCACCTTGCGGGGTTTCTTGTTTTTGTGGCAATCTTTGTCGCGTATTTTATGTAAGGACGGTAGATGGTACTAACAACACGGATTATACCCTGCCTTGACGTTGATAAAGGACGCGTTGTAAAAGGCGTGAATTTCATCGATATCATTGATGCCGGCGATCCGGTGGAACAGGCAAAAATCTATAATGATCAGGGCGCGGATGAATTATGCTTCCTAGACATTACCGCCACCCATGAAAACCGAGACACGATTTTGCATGTGGTTGAAGAAACGGCCAATTCCGTCTTTATACCTCTGACAGTTGGTGGCGGTATTCGCACAATTCAGGATATTAAAAACCTGCTGAACGCCGGTGCGGATAAGGTTGCCATTAATTCCGCAGCCGTCAAAAATCCGGAATTCGTTCGCGAAGCCTCAAACGCATGCGGCGATCAATGTATTGTCGTGGCGATTGATGCCAAACAAACCGGCCCTGACAAATGGGAAATTTTTACGCATGGTGGCCGCAAGGAAACCGGCATCGATGCGGTTGAATGGGCACAGAGAATGGATAAATACGGTACGGGCGAAATCCTGCTGACATCCATGGACAGGGACGGCACAAAAGACGGGTTTGATATTGCCCTGAATAAAGCAGTAAACGCAAAGGTGAACGTCCCCGTCATTGCATCCGGCGGCGCGGGGCATCTTGATCATTTTGTTGATGTTGTTCAGGATGGCGGCGCCGATGCCGTTCTGGCCGCATCTCTGTTCCATTTTGGAACCTACAAAATATCAGACGTGAAACATGCCATGAAGGCAGCCAACATACCGGTTAGAGAATAAAGGATATACAACATGACAGAGCACATACTTGATACGCTATATGACATTGTGAAAGACCGCAAAGATGCATCACCAGAGGAGTCATATACGGCGAAACTGTATCAAAAAGGTACCGCCAAAATCGCCCAGAAAGTTGGGGAAGAGGCCGTTGAAACACTTATTGAGGCTCTTAATAAAGACAATGAAAAACTGGCCGAAGAGTCTGCCGACCTACTTTTCCACCTTATGGTCCTATGGTCAGACCGTGATTTAGACCCTTCGGAAGTTTGGAATATCCTGAAAGAGCGTCACAAGAAATAATTTACATAATTACTTACCTGTGCTATGCTACACAGCATGGCGGACGATGACATAAACTCAAGAGACCATTTTCGAAAAGAAGGCTACAACAGTGATCCATCTATCGGGGAGTATGGCCGTTATTACCAGAAAAAACTGCTTCGCGGTGAACATGGCAAACACCTGTCAGCGGATAATGACAGAAGCGTATTAGATGTCGGCGCAGCAGATGGTGAGGCACTTGCTAAATCATTTGGAACAAAAGGATTTAAACTTCACGCCACAACAGACGACCCAAACCCAACAGCAAACGGTGTCGAATTTTTTGAAAGTGGCGATTTAGAAGATAATATTGCCGCCAATCCGGATGAACTAGACGGACATTACAACATTGTCATCTGTCATCGTACCTTACGTTACATCAGCAATAATGCCCAGTTAATAGGGCAGATGATGGATAAGGTTAAGCCGGGCGGATATCTATGCATTGATTTCTTTAGCGCCGACGATGGATATGCCGATGTTTATGATGACCCGGACGGTAAAGAACCGCCGTTGTATTCTCTTCCACGATCTGCTGTGGACCAGCTAGCGGCAAGTAAAGGTTTCCAGATCATTGATGCAGAAACATATTCTCTCGGCAAAGATGATGATCTTGATGGCGCAACACCAACCGTTATAATCCTTCAAAAAACGCCTTAAACTATTTTAATCCAGAACAGGCAACAAATCGGGATGTTCTTTAAAAAAGGCTGGTGCCTGTTTCGGTGAAACCGAGTGCGCCTTGAGCGTTTCCAACATGGCCAAAGTGGTCCGCATGACACGCAAATGTCCATCAGCGACAATTTGGGTAAACGGGATACCTGTGACAAGCTCCGCCTCATAAACACCGCCAACGTTACGAACATTGATTTCGGCAATTTTTAACTTTGGTCGACCTTGGTCGTCCAAATCATCGTGATCATACATCACATCAAAACCGGCAAGCAGTATCCCCGCGCCCAAAAGCTCATCACTCAAAAGCGCGGCTAGCTCATGATGGCGTTCATCAAGTTCGACATATTCACGATCACCACCTTGTGATAAATTACTACGGAATTCACCGCTTTTTCCTGCAACACGTCTGACTGCGCTTTTGGCCACCATGCGCCGCGCATCTGGATCATATGTCACAATAACGCGATCATCATAAACCTTATCATTGCCGTTACGGGAATTCACAAATTCCTGACACACCACGTCACCACCAACATGATCAATAAACTCCGCAAGCTCGTCATCGTTTTCAAGAAATAATTCTTCAGGAATATCACTGTATTTTGCACGAATGGCATCCATGGCCCCTGCATCTCTTGGGACGAAGCGGACTTCTTTACCGCCGTTCCCGTAGAGTGATTTTACAACAATCACATCCTTGCCTAAATCACTATGAAATGCCCGTACATCCTCAACCGAACTGACCTCTTCGGTTTTCGGAATGTAATGATGTGTTTTGCCATCCACCTGACCAGTGAAATTTTCCTGAAGATCAACAAGTTTTCCTTTTGATCCATATACCATCAAATTTTCAAGGTCGTTAAAAAACGGAATTTTGATGTGTTCGCGAATACGTTTAAAAAGACGCCCAAAGTCAAAACCGGCATGCGGCGCATCCATACGAAACCATCCGGTGTTAAAATCGTCAACACTCGCCGCTTCCAGATCATATGAGCTATAGTTTTCAAACGAAAATTGATCATCGACATACCGCACCTGCATACCCGACAGATCACCGTCATGCTCCTCAAAAAAACCTGGATTATCCTTGCTATCGACGATCGCGATACTTTCAACATTTGGATCGGCCGCCATATGGCGAATAATTGGAAATATACTGTCTTCGGGATCAAATGTACCGCTATTGGTAACCACCAAAAGATTAACTTTTGGCGTATCCACGCCATTGTGTTTTCTTGTGTTAAAATTTCCTGAAACCATTATTGTAATCTACGTGAAAAACACATAAAAATCAATTATTTTACATATGAACAATCCTCGTCACCCCCACATTCTCTACACGTTCCGGCGTTGCCCCTATGCCATGCGGGCACGAATGGGGTTGTTTTATGCCAAAATCGATGTGGAGGTCAGGGAAATTATTCTGCGCGACAAACCCGCACATATGCTTCAGATATCACCGAAAGGAACCGTCCCCGTTCTTTTCTTACATGATGGGACCGTTATTGATGAAAGTCTGGATATCCTGAAATGGGCGGTCGGCCAAAACGACCCGGATGGCTGGCTTAATGATGATAACAAAATAATAAACGAATTGATCACACAGAATGATGGATCATTTAAACATGCGCTCGATCGGTATAAATACCCGAACCGTTATCCGGATGAAGATTGTTCGAATAAACGTGAGGAAGGCTTAGGCATTCTTGAAGACCTTAACGATCGTATTCAACGAAACGGATACCTTATCAAAGGCTCTATATCACTTGCCGACATTGCCATTTTCCCGTTCGTCCGGCAATTTGCCCATGTGGATCGGGATTGGTTTTATGCCCTGCCCCTTAAACCGCTTCATACATGGCTGACTAACCATCTTGAAAGTGATCTGTTCAAATCAGTCATGACGAAGTATGACCAATGGCATCCTGATAATACTCCAATAAAGCTATTTTAATTGACATAATGTATATTTTTAGCTTATTTTCTTACGATGTTAAATGCCAGAGATCATTTTATTTCAGATGCCTATAGCGGTGCCTATTCCTGGGGGGAGTATGATGTCAACTACCTAAACCCATTAAGGCAAAATGGCGCAATTTCATCCGGCGATTATATTCTGGATGTTGGCGCTGGCGGATGTGCAGCCGCCATGCTCAGTTTCGGTGAAAGAGAACACCAAAACGTTCACGCGATAACCGACCATCCATCAAACATCGACCCATGGATAAAAGGCTTCTTTGACGAAAGACCAGAAAGCCGGATAATTCAGGGAAACGATCTGGAAGATGTAAATGCACTAGATGTGCCCAGCCTTCAGAACACATACAAAATTGTTATTTGCCACCGGGTACTAAGGTACATACGAAACAGCACGCAGCTCATTGAAAACATGCTAAGCAAAGTCGAACCAGGCGGGTTTCTGGCTATCGAATTTTTAGAAACAGCGGACGGAGCGAACGCTACATTCCAATCTGGTGAATACCCGGATATGTTCGGAATTGAACGATCAGCCATAGAACAGATAATTTCATCAAATGCACTGGATATAATCTATGATAGGACATATGACCCTAAGGGTTCAATGCCGGGCGGAGCAGAACCAAAATCGGCGATTCCCGGGTCATGTACGATTGATTTTGGCACGGCCACTGGACGAATTCTGGTCTTACAAAAACCTCTTCATAATTCTGCACAGCCACCCACACCAGACAGTTGGTGGCAATCATCCGGACTACAAAAACTGCTACAGCTTTAATTGCAGGGTCATTACAAAGACATA
>JAUICS010000311.1 GCA_030427765.1 Alphaproteobacteria bacterium | reverse complement strand
ACAGGGCCGCGGTATGGGACCTTCACGGTTTTCCCCTCACTGGCACGGTATTCGGCGACGCCGCCGGAATGTTTCTGCATCGCGGTTTCACTGCTCATGCCGTAAAAAACAACAAACTTCTTACCCGAATCATCGGTTTCAATATCCAGTTCCGATTCATCATGCCCCGCAAGCATACCTCCCAACATGACAAAGTCAGCGCCCGCGCCAAAGGCTTTATTAATATCGCCCGGCACCGTACAGCCGCCATCGGCACAGACATGACCACCCAATCCATGGGCCGCATCCGCACATTCAATAACGGCAGAAAGTTGAGGATACCCAACACCGGCGATTTTACGGGTTGTACAGACACTACCCGGCCCAATGCCGATTTTTACAACGTCGGCACCGCTTAAAATGAGCTCTTCGGCCATTTCACCGGTAACCACATTACCAGCCATGATGGTAAAATCCGGATACGCGTCACGCACACGGCGGACAAATGCAACAAACGCCTCGCTGTAGCCGTTTGCAACATCGATACATATGCGACCGATATTTTTAATTCCGACACCCTTGATAACGTTCTTCAGTTTTTCTTCGTCATCCGGATTGGTCCCGAGGCTATACCAGGTATTTTCCGATTCCGGTGTTTTAAAAAAATCGATAAGCTGGTCTTGCGAATAATGTTTGGTAAGCGCAACCGACATGCCATCGCCAAAACCATGAAAGGCCTTTGCCATCGCGAATGTACCAACGCCATCCATATTCGCCGATACCACAGGCACACCATGGAAACGTTGCTCCGTCCACTTGAAGCGGATTTCGCGTTTAATGTCGACATCCTTACGGCTGACCAATGTCGAGCGTTTCGGCCGGATCAGCACATCTTTGAAATCGAGCTTTACTTCATCTTCAATACGCATTCTTTTCTGATAGCATGAAGGTATTGATACATGAAGTCATTTTTGAATGATCGGGGGAATTTATGCCCCCGATATCACAATATGTGGCGGCAACCTATTTACCCAGCACAACCAGTTCAACACCGGTTTGGGCAAATTCTTCAATTTTTGCATTGATGATTTCCATGTCGGCCTCCGTCGGTGACACATTCTGGCCAAAATACAGGCTAAGCTTATCATTTCCGGGACCACCTTCACCGATGGTACAGAAAAGCGTTAATGGTTTTGTTTGAAGACTGTTTGTGAACTCCGTCATTAAATCCCGTCGTTCATGAATAGATACTATGCGTCCCATTTTCTCCTCCTCTTTTTAAAATTAAACGCATTTAAAACGTATCAGAAAAAACTTATATAGCCCAGAAAATTCAAGGATTTTAGACACATAACATAACGTCTTTACAGAATCGGATAATGTCAGGATTTAAATATCGATGCGGCTGCATCACGCGATGCTTTTTTCCTGGTGATCTCGCCCTCGGTCCGTTCGATTTCCGATTTCAGAATTGTGATATAGTGCTCCAGCTCCTCAATCGATAATGTCTCAAGATTACGCGGTAAAGTAATAACAGCATTTGTTTTTGCGGGTCTGTCATCGTCATCAAACATTGGCTTGGCTTATCCTTCTTTCGTTTTCGTACTAACACTGCGTCAAACTATACTTGACGCAGACTATATTATGATTATAAAAACTAAAACATATCCGTAAATGATCTAATTTTTCTTTGAATGTGCATTGGATAAATGTAACTTTGATTTTTCTTGTCGTAAGAAAAATATTGTTTCTGACCATTATTTCAAGGACATAGATCGGGGAACCCGCAGAAAGGACAGTTATGAGTAATTTGAAAGTTGATACCAGCAAGCCATTAATGCCAAAGGCAACCGCAGTGTGGCTCATCGAAAATACATCACTTACATTTGACCAGATTGCAAAATTCTGCGAACTCCACGCATTTGAAGTTGAGTCAATTGCAAACAAAGGTGGTCTTATCGGCAAAAGCCCGATTAAAGAAGGTATTCTATCCCAAGAGGAAATTGACAGATGTCAGGACGATGTCGAGGCGCAATTGAAAAGCGAGAAGCGCAAAGATATTCCGGCACCGAAAATCCGTTCCAAAGGACCGCGCTATACACCTGTATCTAAACGGGGTGATAAACCGGACGGTATTTCATACATTTTGAAGTTCCATCCGGAAATCACGGATGCACAGATCACAAAATTGATCGGTACAACAAAGAACACAATTGAATCCGTACGCAGCAAGACACATGCGAACATTCAAAATATTCGCCCGCGAAACCCGGCGGAACTTGGTCTGTGTACATACGAAGAGCTGGACACAGCTTCACGTAAAGGTCTGAAAGCCCAAGGAAAAGACCCTGATGAGGTTAGAAGAATGCAGCAAGAAGCGATGAAACGCGAAGAAGAAGAGCAGCAGCAGAACGACAGCCCAGAAAGCGGTTTTGATTTTTCAAACTTCCTTGGCTCCTCCGTCGGGGGTACATCCGAATAATTCGACGTTAGAAATATAGAATGCAAGAAGCCGGTCTAAACCGGCTTTTTTTATGACTGCGTTATAATAAATATGAATAGAAAACAGCAGGCGATTACTGGATAATATTCTGCAAGATACCTTTGATCGCATCTTCCGGCTTTACCTGCTGATTGGTGTTCGTATCCGTCTTGGACTTGTTTTTCTTGTTCTTATTATTGTCATTAGACGACTTATCAATCGTACGTTCGATAATGTTGAA
>JAUICS010000310.1 GCA_030427765.1 Alphaproteobacteria bacterium | reverse complement strand
AATGCGTTTAAAGTCGTCCTGAGTTAGGGCACGAAGCTCCACACGGATTGGCAGACGCCCCTGAAGCTCCGCCAGCAGGTCCGATGGTTTTGCGTAGTGGAATGCACCGCTGGTCACAAACAGGATGTGGTCCGTCTGCACGGGGCCGTGCTTGGTTGTTACGGTTGTGCCCTCGATAAGGGGCAGCAAATCACGCTGCACACCCTCACGGCTCACATCACCGCCGTGGACATCACTGCGGGTTGTAATTTTGTCAATCTCGTCAATGAAGACGATACCGTTTTGTTGCACAAGTTCAAGTGCGGTTGCGACCACCTTGTCTTCATCAAGAAGTTTATCGGATTCTTCTTCGATGAGTACTTCGTAGCTTTCGCCAACCTTCATTTTCTTGCGCTTTGTTTTCTCACCAAACGCCTTGCCGAAAATGTCGTTCATGTTGATCATGCTCATCGATGCGCCCGGCATACCCGGAATATCAAATGATGGCATGCCGTTATTGCCGTTGTCGACAAGATCAAGTTCGATCTCGCGGTCTTGCAATTCACCTTTACGCAATTTCTCACGGTAATTTTCGCGTGTCCCTTCGGATGCCGTCCCGCCGACAAGGGCGGTCAACACACGTTCTTCGGCCGCCAGCTCGGCCTTCGCCAAAACGTATTTCCGCATACGGGCGCGGGTCATGTGAATGGCATTTTCAACCAGATCACGAATAATGGATTCAACATCACGGCCGACATATCCAACCTCGGTAAATTTTGTGGCTTCAACCTTAATAAACGGGGCCTGTGCCAGCTTAGCAAGGCGGCGGGCGATTTCGGTTTTCCCGACACCTGTTGGTCCGATCATCAGGATGTTTTTTGGATATACTTCTTCCTGTAAATCCGGTTCTAACTGCTGCCGTCTCCAGCGGTTACGCAAAGCAATCGCCACCGCCTTTTTTGCGTCGCCCTGACCAATAATGTAACGGTCGAGTTCGGATACGATTTCACGCGGCGTGAAATTCGGAAGTTCTAAAATGTCTTTCGGCTCTTTATTCACTTTTGGCTCTTGTTTTGGCGCATCTTGTTTTGGTTTTTGTTCACCGGATGTTTTATCATCATCTTTCGGCGGTTCGTTTTTTACGGGCTCGTTCATATTATCCTCGATATCATCCATGCCTTACAGTTTCTCTACCACTATATTATCATTCGTGTAGACGCAAATTTTTGCGGCAATTTCCATCGCCTTCCGTGCAATGCTTTCGGCATCCATATCATCGCGGTCATACAGCGCACGCGCGGCAGCCAGTGCATAATTACCGCCAGACCCAATGCCGATGATGCCGTCTTCCGGCTCCACAACATCGCCGTTACCGGTAAGAATAAGGGATGTTTCCTTATCACATACGGCCATAAGGGCCTGAAGCTGGCGCAGATATTTATCCGTCCGCCAATCCTTCGCGAGCTCCACGGCTGCGCGGGTAAGCTGGTTCGGATATGCCTCCAGCTTGGCCTCGAGCCGTTCAAACAACGTGAACGCATCGGCGGTCGCACCGGCAAAACCCGCAATAATTTTCTTATCCGTTTTATCGCTTCCCAAACGGCGAACCTTACGCGCATTTCCTTTCAAAACGGTATCACCCATTGATACTTGCCCGTCACCGGCCACAACAACATCCTTGCCCTTACGGACAGAAATGATTGTTGTTGAATGCCATTTGCTAGCGTCAAAAATATCCATGTTATTCCTTATCCTTTATGTTTTCCGGCCTCTGTGTTGCCGCGCCCTAACAAACTCTCGCTTGGCTGATGCGCCAGCAGCTTTTTTAACACGTCAGTCATCTCTTCCTCCGGCGGGTCTTCGCGCCGCGAATACCAGTTATAGATATCAGGGTCGTTATTGGTCAGCAAGCGGTCATATTCCTCAAGCTCACCTTCCGAAAATGCCTTCACATGGATATCGGCAAATGATCCCATTAACAAATCCATTTCACGCGTTCCGCGGTGCCAGGAACGGAAAATAAGGCGCTTCCGCCAGTTTTCAATATTTTCTTTTGTTTCAGTCATACTCATCTGATTAAATTCATGCATAATAATCGTTGTATTGAAGGTAACGGAATAGCACGCTATGGCAAGGCCATTTTCACTTGATCCCCTGTTTCGGTCGATCACCGTTTTGCCCGGTGTCGGGCCACGCATTGCCAAATTGTTTGAAAAGCTGGTGGGCGGACTGAAAGTATGGAATTTACTGTGCCATCTGCCGATTGATGTTGTGGACCGCCGTACGCTTTCCACCCTTGCCGATGCGCCAGTGGGGGCGGTTGTTACACTCGCCGTCACCGTCATTAAACATACGCCGAACCCCCGCCGTAATTTGCCGTACCGCGTGCATTGTATCGACGAAAACGCGCCAATTGATCTGGTGTTTTTCCGGGCAAAACGTGACTGGCTTGAAAAACAATATCCCGTGCATGAAACAATTATTATTAGCGGTAAGCTGGATAAATATAACGGCAAATTCCAGATTGTGCATCCTGAAATGGCAGCAAAGGAGGCGGAGAAAGACAGCGTTGCGGTGCTGGAGCCCATTTACCCGCTAACGGCTGGTTTAACAAACCGCGTGATAAATAAAGCGATCGATGCGGCCATGCCGACATTGCCGAAATTGATGGAATGGATTGACCCCGCGCACAAGAAACGTGAAAACTGGCCGGACTGGACCGCCGCCTTCCAGACCG
>JAUICS010000006.1 GCA_030427765.1 Alphaproteobacteria bacterium | reverse complement strand
AACGAAGGGCCAGGACGCGATGGAATTGCAGACGGTATTATGTATCTTGGTAATCAGAAACATACGGATGAGGAAATATGGTTTACAAACTCCGATGCCCGAACACACATACTTTACCTTGGTACGACCGGTTCTGGTAAGACGGAGGGGCTGAAATCCATTTCATCCAATGCGCTCGCTTGGGGATCCGGTTTTATCTATACGGATGGTAAGGCGGATACCGATCTTTGGTCATCTTTATCGTCGCTTGTGCGGCGTTTTGGTCGGGATGATGATTTGCTTGTTTTGAACTACATGACGGCGAACTCCGATATTAAGGCACCGTCGAATACCATGAACCCGTTTGCAACAGGTTCTGCGTCCTTTCTGACAAACCTTCTGACCAGTTTGATGCCGTCGGCGGAAGGGGATAACGTGATGTGGAAAGAACGTGCGGTTGCCCTTGTCGCGGTGTTGATGCCGGCATTGACGTATATGCGGGATTACCAGCAAATTCCACTTACGGTTAGCCGTGTACGTGTGTACCTGCTTTTGAATAAAATTATTGAACTCTCGCGTAATCAAACACTTCCCGACCATATTCGTGAAGGTGTGCGCGGTTATCTGGATACACTTCCGGGTTATGTCGATGAGGCGTTTGACGATAACGGTAAGCCGAAACCGCCGGGACCGGACCAGCCGATGGCAAACACCGAAGTACCGTTCCAGCAACACGGCTATCTAAGCATGCAGCTTACGCGTTCGTTACAATCCCTTGGGGATGAATACGGTTACATCTTCGATGACCAGTTCGCCGATGTGGATATGACCGATGTTGTTTTGAACCGGCGTATTCTGGTCGTGCTTATTCCGGCCCTTGAAAAATCCGATGACGAAGTTGGGAACCTTGGTAAAATTGTGGCCGCGACCATTAAAGGTATGATGGGTGCGACACTTGGTGCCGAGGTGGAAGGGGATCAGGCGAAGGTTATTGATAACAAGCCGTCCGTATCCAATACGCCATTTATTACGATTTTCGATGAGGTTGGTTACTATATCGCCGAAGGTATGGCGGTTATGGCCGCCCAGGCCCGTTCCCTTGGTTTCTGTCTTGTCTTTGCCGCGCAGGATTTGCACGCGATGGAGAAGAAGGTGAAGGAAGAAGCCAAGTCCATCACCGCGAACTGTAACATTAACTTATTCGGTAAACTCGAAGACCCGGGTGAAACGCGCCAATACTTCCTTGATACGGTCGGTGAAGGTTACTTCCACGAAGTGTCAGGTTTCCAAAGAACTTCATACAGTTATCAGGATACGAAAGAAGCGAAGATCGAGAAACGGTACCGTGCGACGTATGATAGTTTGAAAGACCAAAAAGAGGGTGAGGCCACAATGGCCTATCAAGGTAACAAAATCCACGACGTACGGATTTTCTATCTGGGCATCCCGCATGCGAAGGCCATGCGTGTGACGCGCTACATCGACATTAGTACGGTTGATGAAGGCATTATGAAGCATAAGGATAATATCCGTAATATCCGCGATAAATTGGTGAAGAAAAACTGGACTGCGGAATCCGAAAATGCCGTTACGGAGCCATCCGAAGAAATTATGGCGTTATTAAAGGGTCTGCAAAAGGCCAAAGGCATGACTCAAGATGTTGTTGAGCAGGGGATTGCCGCTGTCGGGTCGGTATTTGCGTTAAGTAATCCTATTGAAGTGCCGGACAAGCCGGCCGAAGCCCAAGGCGCCGCCGGTGGCGGACAACAACCGACAGCGCCAGCAGCCCCAGCAGCGACGCAATCACCAATTCATCAGGCACCAATTCCTCAGGCGCCGGCCTCGCCAGTTTCGCAGGCTACGCAAGCTCCGGCCGCACCGCCTGCCGCACAACAACAGGGGGCAGGTGGGCCAATGTCATTCTTTGGATCAGGGGACAGTCCTCCATCTACCGCTGCAGCACCTGCCGAAACACCTCCAGCAGCGCCAGTCGCTGCAACGCCGCAAGTGGCAACGACGCCAGCGGCAGCGTCTCCTGAGACGGCAGATAAACCGGCCAGTTATAAAGATATGGCGGGGGATACGCCGAAACTTGATGATACGGTGCGTGACACGATTGCGTCGGCCGCTAATGATGTGCGGAAATCAATCTTTAAGAATACCGAAAAACAAGACGATAAGGATGATATCGTCACGGCCGCGGAGTAAACGCGGCTACATTCTTTCTGGCACAGGAATGCCAAGCAAACCAAGGATATGCAATAGTATTTTATGTGTAAGCTTGCACAGTGCCAAACGCGAGTTGCGTAGTTTCTCATCCTCCTCCGACAATATATGGCAGGCCGCGTAAAACTTACTGAACGATGATGCAAGTTTGTATCCGTACTCGCACATAACGTGCGGGCTAAGATTTGTGTATGTCTGTTCAAATACATCGGGGAATTCGGTAATAACAAGGCCAAGTTCACGGTCGTTTTCGTTTGATATATTAACCGTATCACCGGTGCTTATATTCTGGTCTTTTGACTTGCGCATCAGGGATTGGATACGTACGGCCTGATATAGTAAGTACGGCCCCGTTTTTCCTTCAAAACGTGTCATTTGATCAAGATTGAAGATGTAATCAACATGGGACTGGTTGATCAAATCGGCAAATTTTAAGGATGCCAGTGCCACACAACGGGCGATATTTTCTTTTTCCTCATCCGGGAAATCCTGTGCCAGATCGGCTTCGGATAATCTGTTTTGGGCTTTTTCACGTGCGTTTTTTACCATTGTATCAAGGCGCATAATACCGCCCTCACGCGTTTTAAACGGTTTTCCGTCGGGGCCGTTCAGTGTACCGAAACCAATGTGTTTCAGGGAAATATTATCCGTATAACCTGCCATTCCGGATGCGCGGAATAACTGCTCGAAATGCAGGCTTTGCCGTTTATCGGTAATGTAAATGATGTGTGTGATGTTATCGTGTGTTTTGATACGGTCGTAGATAGTTGCCAAATCGGTTGTGCCGTAAGTTACCGCACCATCGGATTTGTAGAACATCAGGGGCGGCATTTCTTTTTGGTCATCGTCACGTTTCACGTGAATGATGTGTGCGCCATCACTTTCCGCAAGGATCGACTTGTCTTTCAAATCCTGTTCAACGTCAGGAATGATTGCCGCGACATCGGCCTCACCCTTCCAAAGATCAAATGTAACATCAAGGGAGTCAAAATTGCGTTTCATATCCGCCTTTGACAGGGTCATGATATGTTTCCACATGGCGATATATCCCGCACGTCCGTTTTGCAGGTCGGCCGTGGCCAGACGGGCTTCTTCCAAGAAGTCTTTATTGTCTTTGCATTTTGCCGATGCGGCCGGATAAATTGTTTCCAGTTCGGTAAATGAAAATGGTGGTTCGGCTGGATATTCGCCTGAATAGGCCTCATCAAAATATGGCCAATCAGGATGTTCGTGTTTCAGATATGTAATAATCTGTCCAATTGGCAGGCCCCAATCACCCATATGAACATCCCCGAGCGCATTGTAACCTGCAAATGCGCATAATCGTTTTACACAGTCGCCGATTATCGTTGGACGTAAATGCCCGACATGCATTGCTTTTGCGGCGTTTGGTCCACCATAATCGAGTACAATTGTGTCGTCTAATGATCCGTATGTTTTTGCGCCCGCCCGTTCATCTGTCATCATATGTGTAAGGGTTTTTGAAAGTAGCCGGTCATTTATGTGGATGTTAATAAAACCGGGTCCGGCAATATCCAGATTGCTGATAACCGTATGATTTTTCAGTTTTTCTACGATAGACGATGCAATGTCGCGCGGTGCCTTCTTTGCAACCTTTGCGGCGGCCATCGCGCCATTACACTGGAACTGGGCTAAATCAGGCCGGTCAGAAAGCCTTACAAGGCCCAATTCACGCGGTAAATCAATGGATTCAAATGCATCGCCGAATACATTGGATAGTTCTTCTTTTAATGACAGCATAACGGTTTCTTCAAAAACTTGTTTCAACTATTTATTAGATGGTTTTCTAGATGTTTGCAAGGCGATCTGACATAACCATTTGTTTATTCTTGTTTTTTCTTAAATTACGCCAGAGTCCTTGAAAAATAACAATTTTAACGACATATCAATACTTATATGGCAAACTGAATACAGGTTGGAAACATGTCATTATCATCAAGTGTTACACATAGTCCTTTAGGTTGCGGATGTGCCGCGTGTGCGGCGATCGCAAATGACGAGTCTCAAAAAATCGGTGGTGAATCCATAGATTCCGCGCCAATTGGTGCGAATTATGCCAGTTTGTTAGGAAGCGGTAATTACTGGAACCATGCGAATGGTGGCCAGTACAGTAATGGAAAGCTGGTTGTTGAGTACCAGTTTTTTAACAGTACGCCGTCGTATTATTCATCCAATATGCATGAATCATCCGGTTTCCAGAAATTTACCAACAGCATGAAATCGGCCACTGTGCAGATTTTGAATGAAATTGAAACATTCACCAATCTATCTTTCTCCCTATCAAATGGTTCCAACGGTGATACCGATATCGGTTTTGGTCAGGCAACATTGACGGCGGATGCAGGGGCGTGGGCGTATTACCCGTCATGGTCATCATTCGGCGGTGATGTCTGGACAAACAGAATGTACGCATCCGATACACAAAATGTGAATGAAGGAACGTACGGTTATTTTGTTCTATTGCATGAAATTGGTCATGCGCTTGGCCTTCAACATACATTTTCCGCGGGTCTGAGCGGTGAAACCAACACTGAGAAATATTCGGTAATGGCGTATGATTTTAGTTCGTGGGGCAGTTTGTACGCAGAAAGTTATATGCTGTATGACATTAAGGCATTACAGAATGTATATGGTATCAACACGGATTATAACGCCGGAGATACAACATATACATTGCAATCCGGGCGCGCCTATACAATCTGGGATGGCGGCGGTACAGATACACTGAGCGGGGCGCATATCAGTAGTAACATGATCATTAGTCTGGTTGATGGGTCATACAGTTCCGTCGGTCAAACCGAGAATATTGCGATTGCTTATGGTGCCACTATCGAGAATGCCATCGGCGGCAAAGGCAATGATGTGATATACGGGAATACGGCCAATAACACGATTTCCGGCGGGAAAGGGAACGATACGTTTTACGCAAGTGGCGGTAATGATGTTTACAATGGCGGCAGCGGTACAGATGCCATTATCTACGAAAATGCCATCTCCAATTATACGTTTATAGAGGAAACGAGTGGCACGTTTACAATCCAGTATAACAACAACACGGCATACGATATTGTTGGCGGGGTCGAGAATTTCTATTTTAACGGCGTTAAATATTCGTCGGCCACTATATCCTTTTATTATGCGGTTGACCCGAATGTAGATTCATTGGCGCCACTTAGTCTGACAGGAACAGGAAAAAGCGAAATCATCAATGGTGGTCTCTCCGGCGATAATATTACAGGTATCGGCGGAAAGGATCTTTTATACGGAGGTGCGGGCGATGATATATTGATCGGCGGCGGAAGCAAGGACCAGTTATATGGTGAAGACGGTGACGACACGATTACCGGTGCGGGTTCAAAAATCTATATTTCCGGCGGTGCGGGCGATGACGATATTACCGCGAATGGTGCCAGTAAAAGTACAATTCTGGGCGGTGATGGTGATGATACCGTGGATGCCAGCGGAAGTAAGTCCAAGATTTATACAAATAGCGGCAGCGATGATGTGACGTTCCTTGGCGGCAAAAGCGCGATTGTAACCGAAGGCGGCAGTGACACGGTAAACGCAACGGGTTCCAAGCTTACAATATTAACCGGAAATGGGAATGATACGATTATCGCCACGGGCGGAAAGATCGGTATAGATGCCGGTGCGGGTAATGACACGATTACAATTGAAGGCAGCAAAATCTCGGTGGTTGCTGGTGACGGCAATGATGATATTACGGTAGGTATCGGGTCGAAAAACGGCGTATCCGGCGGCAACGGGAATGATACGTTTTCTGTGCAGTCATACAATAAGACAACGATTGTAGGCGATAACGGGGACGACATGTTTAATATCGATGGTGGTAGCGGCAGCAGCCTGTTTGGCGGTAATGGGAGTGATACGTACGTCTTTAATGTTGCGGGAAGTGTGCATGGTATTGGTGACTTTAACGTTAATCAGGACCATTTGGATATTAGCAATATTTTATCCGGTTATGATGATACACAAGATGCAATCGAGGATTTCTTGATGTTTACGGCATCGAAGAAAAGCACGTATCTGTTCATTGATACAAACGGTGGCGGTGACAGTTTCGAACTGCTGGCGGCGTTTGGTAAGACCGTTGATTTGTCTGATTTAGAGACACTTGAAGATAACGGCACAATTATAACCTAGCCGCTTAGTTCGGTAATTCGTCCGGTTTTGTCTCCCGGTATGTTTCCAGGAAATTACGGAATAAATCAACCTCGGTCACGATGGAACTGATTGTATTTCTATCTGATATACGTGAGGATTGACGTGGGCGTGTAACAACCTCGAATAATTTTGCGCGTGTCGTTGCGGCCATTGCACGGGTAAATCGGTTACGAAGGCTTGCAAGTGCGCGCCGCTCATCTGATAAGTTGAGCGCAACGGCCCAGTTAAGAATCATGGTTGCTTGCTCATCTGTCAATTCCGATTGAATGGAAATGCGTTGTTTTGCAATCAGCAATTCGAGAGATTGTGCCGCGATTTGCCATTTGCCTTCCTGCCATGCGATATCGGCACGCAGGCGTAAGACATCATCGTCCTGGCGCATGCGGGATAAAATTTCGAGTGCACGTGATGTGTTGCCGCCATCGGCAAGTGCGCGGGCCTCCAGCAGGTTTATATCGCGGGCCAAATCCGGTACAACTTGTCCGGCCTCGCCAAGAATCCGACGGGCCTTATTTAATGCCTTCATGGCCTTATCCGGCAGGGCATCAATCAGGTATATCGCGGCCAGGCGTGATGCTGTACGCGCCGCATCTACACCTTTCAGGCGGCGGTCGATCAGGTAGTCAAACAGGCTGGATGCCTGTCCCAGTAATTCAACTTGTACAAGTCTCTCTGCCAAGTTTGAAATCAGTGTATCACCCTGTTTTCCAGGTGGAGTAAGTTCCTGAAACTCCTTATATACGCTCACGGCCTCCAGAGGCGGTAATTTATCGATGGTTTCTGTCAGGAATAAATCCTGAAACGCCTTCGACATATCCTGCGTAATCCGTTCTGCAATAGGTGTATCCGGTGTCAATTTGGCGGCGCGTTTTAGAATGTTTAAACCGCGCAGGTAATTTCCGTTTTTGAGATACAGTAAGCCAAGTTGGTAATTTGCACGTGTTTCAAGTGTATCACCCCGCCAACTGAAACGCAGTAATTCCATACGCTCAATGGCTTCTTCAATTGTAATCATCTCTTCATCATAAAGGAGTCTAGTGAGGGCCAGGCCGGCCTTAACACGGTAGAGTTTATCAAGTGTCTGGGTTAACGGTTCCCAAAGGGCAATGGCGCGTTTGATTTCGCCACGTTGCCTGTGTGATTCACCGGTAAGATAATCAAGCTCTGCCTTATCAAAGCGGTTCAGTTCGTCTTTCATTGCCTTGGGGATAGTAAGGTAGGCATCAGCAAGTTTTACATTACCGGCACGAAGTGCGACCTCTGCCAATGGCAATGCCAGTACGTGGCGCAGTGTATGCGGGTAATCCCGCACGACAGAAATATCATCTATGATACTTTTTCCGGCGCTTTGCCAGTCGCCGAGGCCTGCTAATGTAGCGGCACGCCAATGCATGGCCTCCTCATATTTATTAAGGCCCGGATAAAACAGGTCCGTGACGGCCTCTTTATACCGACCGGCAAGTGTATTTGCCGCCCCGCGAAGCGCGATAAATTCGATGTTTTCGGATAGGCTGGGTAATTCAGCCAATGCGTAATCCAGATATCCTAGGGTTTCAATAGACCGGTTGTTTGCCAGTGACAGTTTTGCCAGTGACAAAATATCTTCTGTACGTCCCGCGTCGTCGCGGTCCTTCAGGCTGGAAAGGAGCACAAATTCATTTTTAACCAAATGTGCCGGACCGCCCATAATCCATCGATCGAAGTTGAATATTTCGCGGAATTCAGTGTCCTGCTGCTTCTTTTTTTCTTCCTCTTCTTTTTCTTCCACTTCCAGAATGCGTGATTTTATGTCGCGCGGCTTTGTCAGGTTTAAACCGTCCGCATTGGTGACAAGAACACCTTGCCCCGTAAGGCGTATACCAAGATTGTCTGTTTTATTTTTGATAACCGTTCCTGCGAAGCTGGGCATTTGGTAAAGTTCGACAAAATTGCGTTCTGGTCCGGCAAAATCGGATGAGTCAGAAACCGTTACCGCATGAATGTCATCGCCGGCATCGGGATCCCGAAATGTAATTATATTGGTTGCGGAGCGTAGCGGCCAGAACAGGGCACCGACATCTTTGTTGGGGCCCAGGAACTGCCGTTCCGGCGATTTAGACACGGCTGTATGTTTTTCAGGCGTGATAATAACCCGCCATAGAAGTGTTCCGCCTTCGGTATAAATCGACACGTTGTTTTCCGGCAATTTTAGGCGAAATGCAATGCCTTCACCCAGATCAAACCGCTCCATATCCGGGAATTTTGCCGTTTTCGGTCCGATGATTTGCGGCGGAATATTATTGTTTGGCTGGTCATGTACTAGCCATAAATAACCGAACCTATTAAACGCTGATAACCCAAGCGTTTCCGTTGCCGAGATTTTAATGACATGCGGTTCGTTAATGGAATAGGCATCTTTGTCAATCTGCGTCGCGTATACAACATTGGTTTTTGGGGCTTCTGGTTCACTGTTATGCTCTTCTGGCAGCGCGGTTTCATGTGTTTCGTCATCATGATTTGCCTGCGCACCGTCGTGATTGTTCTTGTCATGTACGAGAGGGGCGTCTGTCTGTGCCGGCTCCGGCGTATGGGGTTGTTCGTGCGGTGGGGGATCATTATGTTCTGTATTAATACGGCGAATATTTGCCGTGTATTCAACCGGTCCGCCCGGTGGATCGTTAATATCAATGATAATCCGTCCGCCAATATCAAAGTCGCGAATATCACTTCCGGTGGGGACATGCAGGGTTAATGTTGCCGTGTTACCTGATGTCGACGCATCAATAGATTTTAAATTTGTAAATTGATTTTTTGCATCCGATAGATTGATTTTTTCATTACTGGTAATACTAACATTTACGTGTTTTTCGGCGCCTGTGTTATCAATTTGAATGTTGTAAGGGAGTGATTTTCCGCCATCAATAACAACGCGCGTGTGGTCGTCTTTACGGCTTACACGAACCGGAATGTCGGCCAATACCGTTTCGGCAATAAGCAGCGAAGCCGCTACAGCGGATAAAACAGCAAATGTATATTGTTTACGCGTAAAAAAAGACATGCACGGGCATCAAAACGGTTTATTGAACAAACCCCAGACGCCTGTGCTGCGATCCATCATGTTTCAAAATTACGATATCGACACGGCGCGAAAGGGATAGACGAACGTCCTCGGAAAGACCTTCATCCAATTCATTATAACGTTTTGACGAAAAACCTTGAACCCGCAAGTTCTTATCATACCCATTGTTATACAGGCTTATTGCAACGGATGTTGCCCGTGCCAGAGATAATTCCCAATTCGTTGCAAATAAATCCGAATTCGTGATCGGTCTTGGGTCCGCATGACCGGCAATTTCGGTGGCGTTGCGTATTTGATTCAACATGGGTGAGAGTTGATAAATGATATCATTACCTGTTTTTGTTAATGTTGCGCTACCACTTTCAAACAGCAGGTCATCGGGCAGTGATATCAAAAGTCTGTCCGGTTGTTCGGTGATTTCTACGCCCTGTAAGGTGTCGATTGTTTTTAATTGTGACCTTAAAAGTGGGGTAAGATACGCGAAACTATGCGCGCGCGAGTATGATGTGCGTGGCAGGGAGAGCGAATCCTTCTCGGATAATTGGGCCGGTCGGCTGTTATATTGATAAAATTCGTCTTCAAGCGTTGCGCGTATATCTGACCAGGATTGTGGGTCCGGCTTTGTCATCGCAAATAACAGGACGAAAAAGGTCAGCATCAGGGCCATTAAATCCGTAAAGGATATAAGCCATACCGGGTGTTCCGACGGGTCATCATTATTGAACCAGTCTGTGTGCATTGTATCCCTGTAATATTTCGAGTGGGCTTTATGGCGCTGTACACGGGTCATTTTTGCGTGGCCTTATGAATATATGGTTTGTATGGCCGGAAAATAATATCGACAGTATCGGCTTTTCCTTGCTGGATACCAATATTGATAAGTTCGGTCGGAAGATCGCCCAGTTCAAATACCTTGGCAAAAAACGAGATCGATTCATACATGTTTTTGTGTTTGGCGATTTCAATATCCGTAGTTTCGTTATTCAGGGGCTCTAACGTTCCCGGGTTTTGCTGGATGTTCAAAATTATATCCATCTGGATACGCTTTTCCGGTTCCTCATGGTTCAGGAGAGGTATGGTGGTGAGAAGAAGGTTGGGTGATTCAATATCTGTTGTTCCGTCGGTCAAAATTGAATCTTCAATCTGTCGGCGTATGTCATCGTATGGCATTTGTACAGTTAATGTTCCGCGTGAACTGCTTCGTGTAATTGTACTTCCCGGAATACGTGCGCGGAATACATTTTCAAGCCGTGTCATTGCATCGCCGCGTTTATGTGATGTATCGGTTGATGTGATGGGGGACACTTTCGGCATGTTATTGCCTTGAAATCCCGCCGCAAATGTTCGTTCAAGACTGTTTAAAACCGGTCCGGCGCGACTGTAATCAAAATTCGCATTGGCATTCAGGACAATAAAGAATGCTAGCAAAATCGTGAATATTGATAATGAGATAATATGTCCAGCCATGAATACAATTGTCTCACGTCTGAATTGTGGACGCCAGATTTAATCGTCGAAATCGGCAAGCAGCTTATCGATATCATCCTGTTTAATGGCATCACCCGGCAGTTGCGGGCCTTCCATAAGGTTAACAGTATCTTCAGTATCATCGGAAACATTATTGATTTCGGAATCCGATAACCCTGGAATCTTTTTGCCAATGACTTCTAATAAGTGGCCAACTTTGCTTTCGATATTCTGAAGCGCCGTTGTAACCTTTGTAATACGCTGCCCTGTAATATCCTGGAATGAACAGGCCTCGTAAATTTTTGTAACGGCATTTGCGACATCATCCTTTACGTCACCATCCAGTTTGTTTTCGGCAATGTCTTCGATGATTTCAACCGCATCCATGATATCGCTGGTGGCTTCCTCGGTCGCTTTTACAACGGCATCAAGTTCATCACTTGCGGATGGGATAAATTTGTTATTAATGTCGCCCGGGCTGGAAGTAGAAATTTCACGTCGGGCCTCATCAATAATTTTATTGAGTGTTGTTAGTTCCTCAAACAATGCTTTGTGTTCGGCGCTTTCTTCCTCACGAATTCTGGATATGACAGAATTGATGATATCTACGACCTTTTCACGGTTATAATTTCCGCCTTTTGGCATCTCTGGATTTGCGTTTGTAGTCATATGATGATTGTCCAATTGTTAAGAGAAAGAACGTGTCTTCACCGGATTTAGAATCGCCCCAGGATTAGAAGTCACCGAGTACGCTGGCCATTTTGTTTTTAAGTGTTTCTGCGTTGAATGGCTTAACAATATAGTTGTTAACGCCGGCTTCCTTCGCCGCAATAACGTTTTCTGTCTTACTTTCCGCCGTAATCATGATAAATGGAACATTTGTATGGTTATCGTTGCTCGCACGCACGGATTTAAGGAGATCAAGGCCCGACATTGGCTCCATGTTCCAGTCGGAAATGATCAGGCCGTATTCGCGCTTATCCAGCATATCAAGAGCCATTGCGCCGTCTGTCGCCTCATCAACGTTATTGAACCCGAGTTGTTTCAATAGGTTTTTGATAATTCTTAGCATCGTTTTGTAATCATCGACGATCAGAACGTTCATATTCTTATCAACTGCCACAGTGTGCTCCTTCGTGTTGTTAAGTAAAAAAGTGGAATCTCATGAATTAATTACTATCAATAACATACTATTATTCTTTTAAATTATTAATCAATATATAACGCGTAGCACAATTTTATGCATTTTTTTGCTGTTTTGTTATGTTATCGAAAATAACCCATACGTCTGTATTTGCTAAAAATGAAAATTTTGGATTAGTCTTCTTCCAAAAAGTCGGGAATGTTATTTTGGGTTGCCAATAATGTGGTGACGGCGCGGGCTTTTTCCGTTGCCATACTTGCGAGGATAGGTGACATTTTACGCTCACTCATGCGTGAGAATACATCGATAAGAACATCCATGCTGAGTGTATTGAAAATTTTGGCGGCATCATCGGCCTTCATGCCCTCATATATCTTTACAAGGCGAAGTATTCGTTTTTCTTCTTCTTCGGTATGGTCTTTCAAGAGTTCTTTGATTTCATCGCGTAAGGCTGATAACTCATTATATTTTCTATCAAGTTGACTTTCTGCCGCTTCCAGTAGAGCCTCCCGACGCGCCATATCACGTTCACGCTGCAATAAACGTTGGCGCCGTTCTTTCAAATCGGCCTGAAGCTCCTGTTCGACGCCCATATAGGTAATGTCATCATCGAATGCGGGAATTGTATCGGTTATATCTTGCGTCCCTTCATTTTCGTTTTCGTCCATCTGCCCATCTTTGCCGTGGTCTTCTTCACCGGCCTTAGGTGTCATTTGGGCAAGTTCGGGACTCTCAAGCTCATGCGGTTGGCTTGCGTTTTCCTTGGCATATGCGTTTACGTTAATGGCCAGTTCACCGGCACGAAAAACAAATGTCACGATACCAAATATGACAAGCAGTGGTAATAATCGAAATTTTTCAAATACTCTCATACTAATAAATGTACGCTATATCTTTGCTTTATCTACTTTTTCTTCTTTTTTATGGCGTTGGCCAGTTCAATTTCGGCCTTGCTCATTAACTCATGATCCTGACTGAATACATCATCACTATCGTCATCATCCGCATCGCGGTCATGAATTTCAAAACCTTTCGGATCCGGTTTGGACGGTTTTGTTTTTGCCTTTGGCAGATCACTTGTAACTGTTTCCAGCTCAAGCGGGCGTCCTGTATACCCGACGGCGTGTTCAATCTGATCGGCAATTTTACGGTTTTTAGTGGCCAGTGCCTCAATACGGTCGGCCAGATTGGCTGCGGCCTCGTTGACAAGCTGCAATTCATCGGAAAGTGCCTTGGATTCATTTATCTTCATCTGTAGGGCATGTCCGGTATCATCGGATGTTTGCTGCAGGCGCCCAACTGCGTCCTGTGCCTGTGTAATACTTTTATCTAGATCTTTTAAAACACGTTCGAATTCGGCACGACCTTCACGAAATGTTTTTAATGATAGTGACAGGCGGCCCGCAAAGAATATTGTGGTGCCCAGAAGTGTAAGGATAATCCCGTCTAGAATAATGCCGGCCAGTTCCATTAATAATTATCCTCACTTGGTTCGATATAGTCTTCAACCCGAACTGCGATATTTTCTTCTTTCTGTCCGACCGGCCCTTTAAACATTGAAAAGTCACCGCATCGCAGTTCAATAAAATCATCGGGTTTTGTGTTGAAAATAATTTGTGATCCGACACGCCAGTTAAGAAGATCATTCAGCGACACTGTTTTTTCGCCCAGAACCGCACTTAAGAAAATGTTGGTTTGGTAAAGTTCATTGGTCAAGTGGCTTTCCCAAATCGTATCACGTCCGAATTTCTCCCCCATGAACATCTGCAGTAGTAATTCACGAATGGGTTCCAATGTCGCATACGGTATCAGAATTTCTATCCGTCCGCCTCTGTCACCCATATCAACGCGAAGACGTGCAAGGATACAGGCGTTTCCGGTTTGTGTGATTGCGGCAAAACGCGGGTTCGTTTCCATACGTTCCAATGAGAAACTGACCGGAGATAACGGGTCAAAGGCCGATGACATATCGCCGATTGTAACCTCGATCATGCGTTCAACCAGCTTGGTCTCAATGGTGGTGTTGGGACGTCCTTCCACGCGGATGGCAGGGGTCCCTTTCCGTCCGCCGAGAAGAACATCAACGATCGAGTAAATAAGCGCACTATCAACAACGAGCAGGCCGTTATTGTCCCATTCTTCCGCCTTGAATACAGACAGCATGGCCGGAAGGGGGATGGAGTTCATGTAATCACCGAAACGGACGGTTGATACCTGATCCAGTGACACTTCAACGTTGTCGGTAGTCAGGTTTCTTAGGGATGTGGACATTAACCGGACCAGCCGGTCGAAAACAATGTCCAACATTGGTAGGCGTTCATAGTTAACAAGCGCGGAGTTTATAAGCGCCATAACGCCGGATGTTTCGGAATCCTCGTCATTATCATCATCAAATCCAAGAAGACTGTCGATTTCATCCTGATTTAGAACACGGGCGCCGCCGTCATCATCATCAAAACCGCCAAATACCGATTGAGAGCCCTCGTCCGTGGATTGCGCAGCGTTATCCCCGCCGGAATCATCTGCGTCCGCGTCCGAGGCCATGGCCTCCCACTCCGCCATCAT
>JAUICS010000309.1 GCA_030427765.1 Alphaproteobacteria bacterium | reverse complement strand
AAGAATTTTTTCAAAGACCTGACCGGATTTCGTGATTTTTCCGATGCGTGTAACCGCACGCATTATCATCCCGTGCCAGATGACTGGTATGTCGTTTTAACGGATGTGCAGGGCTCAACCAAGGCGATTGAGGCCGGACGCTACAAGGATGTAAATATGGTCGGCGCGGCATGTATCACCGCGGCGGTCAATGCATCCGGCGATGTGATGATTCCCTATGTATTTGGCGGGGACGGCGCAACCATACTCGTCCACGAATCTATTATGGAGGATGTTAAGCGTGAAATGCTGGCCGTAAAGCGGTTTTCAGAAATGCTACATGATCTACCCCTACGCGTTGGTGTTGTGCCAATTAAAGATATAAAACAGCGCGGCAAAACCATTCAGATTGCAAAGTATGAAATGGAAACCGGTCGACCACTTGCGATGTTTCGCGGCGGCGGTGTCGGCCTTGCCGATGACTTGGTGAAATACGAAGGGTATACGATTGAAAGCGATAACGAGGACGAACCGAATTTGGAGGGTTTATCCTGCCGCTGGCAACCCATTCGGCCGCAGCGCGATAAGATGCTGACATTGCTTGTTATGTCGACCAGTGACGATGATCTGGAGGAAGACGTAAACCTTACTATCACATCCATCATAGATGGTGATCCAAACCCGGTTAATGTTGACGGCATGACCTATTCATGGCCGGGATGGAACTTGCTACGCCAATCGCAAATGGTATGGAGGCGCGGGAATGCGTTTGGAAATGTCCTTGGCCATATTTTCATGATTGCGTTCTTCAACATCCTGAACCGATTCAACTTGAGCGTTGGCGATTTTGATGCGCGGCAGTATCGCAAAGACCTGATAACCAATTCGGATTACCGGAAATTCGATGACGCACTGCGAATGGTTGTTGACTGTTCACATGAGCAAGCGAAGCGTGTCGAAGACTACCTCACAGCCCTGTATGACCAAGGCAGGATTATATACGGCACGCATTATTCCAAATCGGCCCTGATGACATGTTTTGTGACGACAACAGAAAGTGACGGTCACGTGCATTTTGTTGATGGCAGTGACGGCGGCTACGCGATGGCGGCCAAGCAGTTAAAGGCGCAAATGAAAAACCTGAAACAGAAAGCCGCCTAGTCATGATTATACGTCCATGCACTGAAGGGGACTTACCCGCCCTATCGTCCCTCGCGCGAACAACATACACCGAAACATTCGGCCATTCGTTTACCGATGATGAACTGGAAACACAGCTACGGACAACACGGTCGGAGGAGTATTTCCGGACCGCGCTTCAAACCGATACTATTCTTGTTGCCGTCGATGATGCACGTTTGATTGGTTATGTTCAGATCACCAATATGACCCTAACAGTTGAAAATGCGGCCTGTGACATCCACCCGGATGATCAGGCCATTCATGCCATATACGTTCTTAAAGACCAACAAGGCAAGGGAATAGGAAAAGCATTAATGCAGGCCGCATTTGAACATCCACGCATTACAAACGCCAGATCACTTTTTATAGATGTATGGGATGAAAATATCCGTGCCGTGAACTTCTATACATCGATCGGGTTTAAAAACGCTGGCACAACACCGGTTATTGTAGATGGGAAGCACGTCGGCGATGACCTTGTACTATGGTTACAAATCAATGAAAGGGCATAAATTATTTGACATAATAAATAGCCTGTTATAGTTTGTGGATTAGCCAAGGACAGCCTTAAGGAATTTTTTATGACTTACGATATCAATAAACTCGGTCCGGATGCTTTAGTACACGCCACGAATCTTCTTGATATGGCACTCTCCGGACAGGCGACCGTCAATGCAAACCTGTCCCGCTTATTTCTTCGCGCCGTCAAACATGATCTTGAAGAACATGGCGAAACACTAGAAGGGTCACCAAGCCAAATCGCCGAGGAAGGCTTTAAATGGCTTCTGACTGCCTTCGATGCATCATCTTTCAATAAGAGTTTGCGGCCGCATTTGGAGAAAAATCGAGCAGCCTTCATCGCGACATTCACTTCTGCCGCCCCGCATATTTAGGAATGATGCTTATTAAGAATTTTGAAACACAAGACACTGTGTAAATTGGCTGTCATTTTCATGGTTTTCTGACCAATGAACGATTATCTCACCTTCAAGAGACATAACTGACGACAACGATTTGCCTATATCCCAAACAAGAGGAGAAAAACGTTGGTTTAAAAGATTTTCTGCCTGGATAATGATATACGCGTCGCGTTTCATAATCTTACATAACTTGGCATAAATGTCCGTCAGCCTGCTTAAGTAAACATCATACCCATTATATTCCGGGTTACCATTATATAATGGGTTCCATTGATGCCAGTGCGGCATATAAGGAGGGGATGTAATTGAAAAATCCATTTGAGGTAAATCAAAAAAGGATAGATTTGCGCTATCACCGCAAAATAAATTTTTTTTGGATTTTATACGTTGTTTAACCCAGTCATGCCGTTGTTGGTTTGCCTCAATACCGTATGGAATCCTATTTTTTTCCTCACACACAAATAAAGTTGTTCCAAGGCCGACAAACGGATCAAAAACCAAATCACCTTCATCTGTAAATTTATCCAAAAGCGCCGAAACCAAAGTATCAGGAAATTTTATGTCATCGTCCTTTTGAAAGTCTGGCAACGATCTTTTGTATTCGTAAGGTATTGTCAGTAGTTCCGAAACAGGCATAA